>JBDRTM010000313.1:0-2878 GCA_043824065.1 Planctomycetota bacterium
CCGAAGCCAAACAAGCGGGCCGGCCCAAACCCATAATACCGCCGGCAAAACCTAAAAGGCCTGGCCTTGAATTTTCAATACCGGCCCCACAAGTTCAGCCCAACTTTGAAGAGCTCCCGTACCTCCAGACAGGTATCGAAGACCTTCCAGAATATACCAGCAAAACGGTTGAAAGATTGTTAGGCAAACGTAAGGGTATTTCCGAAGTTCCTGAGTCAAAGTATCTTTCCGAAGTTTTGGCCGATTTCACCGACCCCGAGGATTTAAGAATGGCGATTCTGCACTACGAAATCTTAGGCAGACCCTTATCGCTGCGTGATCCATCCGGCCAGATTATCGGACTTTAAGTTAGATTACTCAAACTGACTGATTTTTTACTGTCATGCTGAGCAAAGCGAAGCATCTGGCCTGTGAATGAGGATAATGTACACTTGTGCGAGATATGATGAAAGAATGCAGGAATTGTAAATCATTCAAACCAATCATTTATCCTTTACATTGGGAATAAGCCTGGGATTACACTCACACAGGAGGCATCCCAAGACGCCAAGCCCTAAAAAAATAAAAAATACTAAATAGCTGCCATTCTGAGATGCTTCTTTGATCTGCGATTATTAACGTCCCATAATATATGTTATGTTTCATTCAGCTTTTTAAGCAATAAGTACTATTTGCGTTTTTTTAAAGGAACACGCTAATTTACCCTATTTTATCAAAAAACCTGGCAGATATTCGTAAAATGCGCTATATCGCAATACAAGGTACCTGTCAATGCCACTTAGTGATTTCTTTTCCCGCAGGAATGGCAAGAAACAATTGAGGACAGATGAACGAATGATGGAACAGTTTTTTTGTCGGCCTACATTTAGAACGGATAATCGGCGTTAATCGCCTGGTCGGCGGTATCTGAGAGATTGTCCCACATAGTAGTTACCCTGTCTAACAAGCCTAAGTTCTGCAGGACTATTGAGATGTTCACCGCTGCATCCGGACGTGCGAAATTTTTCTCTAAGTGACGCTCAAGGTTCATAAGGGATGATGCAAACTTTACCTTATCGCAATAAAGCAAGGCCGTCTTATAGTGCAGCTCAAGCGTATCTTTATCGAGACGGTCAGGACCGGGCAGATGCTCGAGGGCTTCAGATTTGCGGTCGGTTTCAAACAGACAGATGGCTAATTTGCTTCTGGCCCTATTGTAATCGGGGTTTATCTCCAACACAGTTTGGAATGATTGAATGGATTCGGCTAACCTTCCTATGCTCATCATCAGCACACCCAGCCTATAGTGCAAATCCGGATTTTGAGGACGATGGGTGATTTGTTGAAGGTGCGCGTCAATTACAGCCCTGGTAAGATTTATTGGGTCATCTTGTACATTATCATATTGATTATCAAAGGGCAAATTCTCCCTAAGGCCGTCCTGGAATCGCAAAGCAGCAGTCTCAGCGAATAACAGTGTACTATTTGGCTGAATCGCCGCTGCGAGTGATAATGTCCCGACGGCGTCCGAGAGGTTGCCGGCCAATTTTTGGGAAGTTGCCAGGCCGATGTATGCATCAACTATTTTGTCATTTATCTCAACGGCCTTGTTGAATTGTTGGGCGGCAAGCCGTTCCTGGTGAACCTGTAAATATTGTGTACCGAGCTTTATAGTGGCCTCTAAGAAATCGGGACAGATACGGAGGGCCTCTTCGTACTGCGAAACAGCATCATCGCAAGCACCCAGCACACGAAGGACATCGGCATGTTTCATAAGCAAATCGGCCCTGTTGGGTTGCCCCTGCAACAAATCCTCAAGCTGCTCCAATGCCTCCTGGAATTGGCCCTCGACAATAAGCTGGTCTATATCATCCTGATTGTGGAAGTTGTCCGGATGTATTAAGATGGCGGTGTTAAACGTTTCGATAGCCTGCATATATCTGGTGGTGGCAATATACAGATGCCCAAGCGTTACAAGTGTTGATATGTCGTCAGGATATTCATTTTTCAATATCTCATATTGCTCTATGGTTTTTTCGTGCTGACTATTTTTGAAGTAAATAGCAGCCAGTCGCTGGGCGGGAAGCTGTAAATAGCTCTTGAACTTCAAACAGTCCTGATAGAATTCGATTGCCTGAGACTCTTTGCCGAGCCGTTCGTAACAATAGCCGAGAGCATAAAGAGCCATCGTATTATTCGGCTCGCGGAGATAAACCGAGTTTAGCTCTTTGATGGCCTCCTGCAGATGGTTATTATAAAGACAAATGGCGGCGGCGGCCAGGCGCCCGTATGTGCAGGAAGGATTTTCAAACAGATATAATCTCATCTGTTCAGCGGCGGCATCGAGCTTCCTAACACCAATTAGCTCAATGGCTTTGTTTAGCTGACTGTATCGGGCGGATTGGCTGTCGTCTTTCGGAAGTTTGGCTGCATTTAACCAATGCCATAACAAATCGGCAATATCGATGGTTATCGCCCTACCAAGAATTTCCAGCAACTGACTCATACACCCTCCCTCGGAGCCAAATTCGATTCTTGATTTACAACCAGCATCTTTTCACAAGATTACCAGAATGCGTCGACTAAAGTATCGACAATAGACGTAAGTGGATTAAGCCATATTTTGGTAATTAGTCACCTGGTTTTGTATTTTGTCTTTTCGTTGTGGCGATTGTGTGTGATGTGCGGGTTGTTACGATTTTAGAAGCCGGTTATCGGATTTTTTACCCCCCCTGCTTTCAGGAAATTGGCCTATAAGAACATAAGGCAATTTGTCATTCTGAACGAAAGAAGCTTGCCCTGAATAAGCCGTAGCCCTGAGCGCAGTCGAAGGGGTAGCCGAAGGGTGAAGAATCTCTTCCTGCACAAGTCCCGATTTATCGGGATTAACCTCATTCAT
>JBDRTM010000314.1:0-9594 GCA_043824065.1 Planctomycetota bacterium
AATCTGTTTTCTAATGTTAGCGAAGGTTTCTTCGTGTTCCGCTTCCATCTCGGCAAGGCTTAACAGTGTCTGACGTATGTCCTCGTTAGAAAGGCCTTCTGCTGCTTTGCAGTAGAACTTTACGCCGTTTCTTTCAATCCGTTCTGCTATTTCAAAGATTTCAATGGCATTAAAAGTAACGCTCATCATTATTCTCCTTCTGTTGCAGGGGGCGTAAAGATTCTCTGTCCTAATTCACGGTCGAGCATAAACATTCCACCCGGGGCGTTTTCCATCATTTTCAGTTGCTGGACTATTTCATCGGCGGATGACTCTTCTTCGACCTGCTCGTTGACAAACCACTGTAAAAAGGTATTTGTCGCATGGTCTTTCTCTTTGATAGCCAAATCCACCAGGTCGTTAATCAGGCCTGTAACTTTTTGTTCGTGTACGTAAACCGCCTCGAAAACCGCCAATGGTGAATCCCATTCTGTCGGCGGATCCTCTATGGCCTTAAGTATTACCCTGCCGCCGCGTTCGTTTATGAAGTCATAAATTTTCATCGCGTGTGCTACTTCTTCCTGCGTTTGCACTCTCATCCAGCCGGCAAAGCCATTTAAATTCAGCGATTTAAAATAGGACTCCATCGACAGGTAAAGATATGCCGAATACAGCTCAGCGTTCACCTGCCCGTTCAAGGCCCCTTCCATCTTTTCGCTTATCATTTCTTACCCTTTCCACAGTCCGTGAACATTGCAATACTCTCTTGCACTGACAGAATCGGCCTCAACGTTAAAGACAGCTTCAGGCTCACCGCCGGGTTTGAGGAACTGCCGATATGCCTTACCGTTTGCCAGCAGCTCAATCCACTCGATATAGTGTTTCTCTTCCATAGGATGCGGCACAGAACCTACCTTGACTTTATAGCCGCCATCGTTTTTTTCGATTACGGGCACATGCTTTTCTGTCGTTGCGTCAGCGGTTTTTTCATCTAAAAGCTCCATCGGCTTACCGCAGCAGACCAACTCACCGGCGCCACCGTGAAGCACTTCGACAATATTGCCACAGACCGCGCATTTGTAAATTTGAAGTTTTTTAGCCATAATCAATTCCTTTCATAATATTGTCATTCCCGCGAAAGCGGGAATCCAGTTTTTCATTTCTGCATTGCGATTCCAAGCTCTTTATGTTTGGTCAAGATTTCATCAGCGAGCTTCTCAAGCGCAGCAAAATCGCTATCCTTGGGTTCGCCTTTTGCTAATACCGGTTCGAGAATCTCTACTTTTATATTTGTTATCATATCTGCTAACTGCTCTACCATTTTACCGCCCCATCCATAAGAGCCTATGATAGAAGCAAATTTAGTCTTGGGTCTAAGAGAGTTTGCCAGAAAAGTTGCATAGGCCGCATAGGGATGTGGGCCTATCAAAACCGTAGGAGAGCCAATAACTATCGTTGCCGCATCTACTAATGCCATCGCAAGTTTTCCGATATCGACCGTCGAAAGCTCAAATTGCCTTACCGTAATGCCTCTGTCCATCAAGGCCTCGACAAAATATGACACCATTTTGGCCGTGCTGCCGTGCATCGAGACATAAGCCATTACTACCTCATTTTTGACAACCTCAGAAGCCCAGTCCTTATAAGCATCAAGAATAAACTCAGGCCGATTGTGTACCGGACCATGACTGGGAGCTATTATTTCGATTTCCATATCATCAAGCTTTGCAAGGTTGGCATTTATCTGCCGCCTGAATGGCATCATAATCTCAGCGAAATATCGCTTTGCCGATTCATAGACCACCGCCTCATCGTCAACGAACAGACTGCTTGTTGCAAGGTGAGCGCCAAAGAAGTCGCATGGAAAAAGTATCTTGTCCTCTTTAAGATATGTTCCCATAGTCTCCGGCCAGTGCACCCAGGGAAGGTAAACAAACTGAAGGGTCTTGTCACCTAACGAGAGCGTTTCGCCGTCTTCGACAGTAATAAATTTATCATCTTCTATGCCGAGCAGGTCAATAAGCATACCCTTGCACTTGGGATTCGTTACTACCTTTGCATCCGGATATACCAGCAGAATATCTGGCAGAGACCCGGAATGGTCCTGTTCTGCATGATGCGCAACAACATAGTCAATCTTATCAATCCCAAGTTTGATGAGGTTATCCAGCAAAACTTCTGTCTTGGTCGGATCCACCGTATCCAACAATGCTACTTTTTCATTGCCCCGTACTAAATAAGAATTGTAACTGGTCCCGTCCGGCAGCGGAATAAGCCTGTCGAACAGCCTGCTGTCCCAGTCAATCGCCCCAACGGCGTAAACATTTGGCTTTAGCTGTATCATATTTCTACTTCTCTTACCGCTTTTAATGCCGCTTCATAATCAGGTTCGTCGGTCAATTCATCAACTATCTGTATATACCTGATAATCCCCTCTGCGTCCACCACAAATACCGCCCGAGCCAGAAGCCGCAATCCCTTGATAAGAACGCCGAATCCATTACCGAATTCCGCTTTGCGGTGGTCTGAAAGTGTCTGGACATATTCGGCGTTTGCTGAGCCGCACCAGCGCTGCTGTGAAAACGGAAGGTCCATACTGATAGTCAGCACAACTACATTATCACCCAATGATGCAGCTTGCTCGTTGAACTTTCTGGTCTGCGTATCACACACCGGAGTATCCAGGGACGGGACTGAGCAGATCACACAAACCTTTCCCCGAAAGCCGGAAAGTCTAACGGGTGATAAATCATTGGCCAGCACTTCTACATCCGGCGCTGTGTCACCTACCTTGACTTCGTTGCCTTCCAGGGTCAAGGGATTGCCTTGGAATGTCACAGTAGCTTGCGTATTTTCCATAATACACCTCATTTCTTAGTAAAATATACTTCCACTTTAAGCGGCTTTGCCAAAATATACCTTATGAAACTCGTCCAACAAAGACCTGAGTTTATCCACGCTGTCCAGATCGGTCGTTTGCTTCGTCTTCATCGCATAGATAAGCATCTCGTGGAGAAGCGTGAGCTTCTTGACATATTCGTTGTACGCTTTCGTATTATCCTTTGCCGGCAGTTTCACTCGTTGAGCCATAAAATAATAGGTAACTATATGGCTGATTTCGTCGGCGTGTTTTTCCTTGTTGTTGACCCAGCGAATGATCTGGTTCATATTTGGCTTTTGCTGGGCAGACAGAGTCTCTATCAGCTTCATCGATTTCTCGACCGTTGTAATATGCTCGGCAATCATATTAAACCGGGCCTCATCACCATATATGCCGCAAGGTATTTGACAATGCGAATACGCCAATGAGCCGAAGACAATCGCCGACAGTAAAACAGAAACCAATATGAGTTTTTTATTTTTTCTTTTCATTTTCCGTACCTTTCCTTTGATTAGTAGTTTGTGGCTTCCAGTTCAAAATGCGCCTGCGAATGTGCACAGGCGGGGCACAAATCGGGAGCTTCCGGGCCTTCGTGTACATAACCGCAGTTTCTGCAAATCCATCTTGTCGATTTTTCACGCTTGAAAACAACCCCATTGGCTATATTCTTAGCCAAAGCGACGTATCTGTCCTCGTGCCGCTTCTCAGCGACTGCAATATTCCGGAACACCTCCGCTATTTCATCGAATCCTTCCTTTTCCGCTACCTTGGCGAAGCCCGGATACATCTCGGTCGTCTCGTAGTGTTCACCTGCGGCTGCCGCCTTTAGATTTTCGAGTGTGCTGCCAATCACGCCGGCCGGAAATGCTGCGGTAATTTCTGCCTCGCCGCCCTGCAAAAACTTGAACTCGCGCTTGGCGTGCTCCTTTTCCTGGTTGGCCGTCTCTTCGAAGATCGCCGCTATCTGCACATATCCTTCCTTCCTGGCCTGGCTGGCAAAATACGTGTACCTGTTTCTTGCCTGCGACTCACCCGCAAAGCCCGCTAACAAATTCTTTTCTGTCTGACTTCCTTTAAGTTCCATTTGCAACCTCTCTTTCTTCAGATTTGCACAACTCTATAAAACATTCTTAACTAACACAATCACTCTATCTACATAAATCGCATATCCCTTCGAGATATACGGTTTTTCTGAGCACCGTAAATTTCTTGCTGATTTCCGCAGGTAGTTTTATATTATCAAAGGGCTTATGATGAAAATCAACAATTCTTTTGCATTTTACGCACTTAAAATGCTGATGTTTTCTTAATCCGCCGTCAAAACGCCTGGCATCACCCGAACCTTCTACCGTAAAGGCTGCTCCAATCTCGTTTAGCGTAAGCAGTGTTCTGTTGACCGTATCCAGCGATATACTCGGAAATATCTTTTTTACTTTTTCATACAGCATTTCCGCCGAGGGATGCTCGTCTGTCTGTAGAAGCTCTCTGTATATCGCTATCCTCTGTGGCGTAACTTTTAAGCCGGCCGGCCTGCATTGAGACGTAAACCAGCGGGTCTTTTCATCTAATTCGGCGCAACTGATTTTCTTTTTTATCGTTTTCATAATAGCTACTAAATAGTATTTACTCCTATTTGTCAATTGTGTTCTTAAATTTTTTTAAAAATTTATTTTGGTCGTTGTTGGCATACCCCACAGACTCCCCCATTTCACCGGATTACACGAAAAAACTCTGCCCCCTACCATTTAGACAGTGCTGAGAAATCTGTTTTTTAAATAGATTTCTCCACTTCGCCCCCATGCTTTCTTGCCTGCACCTGTCGGTAACGCAGGCACAGGTGCGAAAGCAAGAACGGGGGCTTCGGTCGAAATGACACATGGTCTTTTCTACAGACTAATCTCGAAACTAAACACTAATCTTTCTTTGCCAGCCAGTTATCAGCGAACTCTTTCAAATCATTCAAGTCAATATTGCCGTCATTGGTAAGGTCGGTTCCGCCGTCACCGCAGAAGAAGCTGCTGTCGGTTTCCAGCCAGCGTTCGGCAAAGATAGCAAAATCCGCAAGCCCTACTCTGCCGTCACCATTAAAGTCTGCTATAAGAAATTGCCAGGCTAATTCAGGATAATCGGCGCCCTCACAGATGCACCAGATATCCTGGGGGCCATTTATGCTCTCAGCCACAAAATCCCAGCCGGCATCGGTAAAAGTGCTCTGGGTTTGCATTTGGGCCGTTGTCTTACCGGTCCCGCCTTCACTGCCTGTCTGTCCGCTGGTTTCGGTATCCCAGAAAGAATTCCTAATCTCACTTTCGTAGTTTTCTCCAACCAGTCCGCCGACCTGATTGTTTCCTGTAACGGTTCCTGCGGCATAGCAGTTCCAGGTTGTGCCGTAGGAACTGTAACCCAGCAGGCCCCCGATATAGCTAACACCGGAGACAATAGCTTTAGCGTAGCAGTTCGTGACTGTGTAATCCTTGTAGCCCACCAGACCGCCGACAAAATTATCTCCCGAAACGCTGCCGGTGTAATAGCATCCGGCAATTATGCCATAATTCAATCCCACCAATCCGCCGACATCGTCACCGCCGGTAACGTTGCTTCTCGAATAGCAGTTGTAAATCTCTGTATCAGAGTCATTGAACCCCACCAGTCCGCCAACGTCCTCGGCACCCGAAACGCTGCCTGTAGTATGGGAGCTAATAATCATGCCATAATAATTTTCTCCCACGAGTCCGCCGACAGATGAACCACCCGAAACGCTGCCACCCTCAGCATAACAATTGGATACTATTGCCCATCCCAGCTCGCCAACCAGCGAACCAATAGCATAACCTGCTGTTCCCGCATCGACATTGGGGTTTATCAATCCCAAATCTCTGACCCAGGAATTTTCGCCATGAACGTACCCGAAAAGCCCTATATAAGCTTCATCCTCAGAGGTGTAGGTAAAGTCCGAGATTTTTTTGCTATTACCGTCAAATACACCGGCGTAGGGATACCATGGGCTTCCTATAATGAAAAAGTTGGTACCCGCTAAATTGATATCGTTCGTCAGCTTAAAATGCGCCTCCATAAGTCTTGGATTGTGGCCGATACTGTTCAATTCATCAGCCGTTGAGATGAGGTAAGGATCGTAAGGCTCTCCAGTTCCGCCCGCAAAATTTGGCAATGCCGGTAAAGGGGAAAGCTGCCACCAAAGAATCATATAGCCTCCGCCGGTGGGTTCAGCCCAGATGTTATGGGGTCCGTCTGGTTGGCCGACAAAATCCCAGCCGAGATTCATAAAAGTATTGGGATGCTGCATATCAAAGGTCGTCCTGGCTGTCCCGCCGTCACTTCTTAACTGTCCGCTGGCTGCAACATCCCAGACAGAATTTATAACAACACCTTCATAGTTATGTCCAACCAGCCCGCCAACATTAGTCGTTCCTGTAACACTGCCTATTGAATAGCAGTTCCCGATTATGGCATAGCTGTTATTGTATCCCACCAGGCCGCCGACGTAATCATTTCCCGAAACACCGCCGGCAGCGTAGCAATCAGCGATAGCACCCGAACTGAATCCCACCAACCCGCCGACACCGTTACCACCCCAAGCGCTTGCAGCGGCATAGCAGCTGGTGATTGTGGCATCATTGTATCCCACCAGACCGCCGACGCCTTCATCAGCGGAAACGCTGCCGGTTGAATAGCAGCTGGAGATTATGCCCAAATTATATCCGGCCAGCCCGCCGGCAGAAGAGATCCCGGAAACGTTGGCTTGCGAATAGCAGCTGGTGATGGTTCCATAAATATTTTCTCCCACGAGGCCGCCGGTGTCATTTCCTCCCGAAATGCTGATGTTCTCGACATGGCAGTTGTTGATTGTCCCGCTACTGGATCCTACCAGCCCGCCGGTAGTCCATCCGGTCCCCGAAACGCTGCCGCCCTGGACATAGCAGCTGGTGATGGTTCCGCCATCCAGCAAGCCAACGACCGAACCAACATACTGTTGGCTTCCTGCGGTAATATCAGGATTCATCAATCGCAAATCTTTGATTTCTGCATTTTCTCCAGAAACGTACCCGAAAAGCCCTATGTAACCTCTACCCGTGGAATTGTATGTAAAGTTTGAGATTGTTTTGTCATTGCCGTTAAATACGCCTCTGAAGGGTTTGTTGCCGCGCCAATCATTGTATCCGATGAGGTTGAATGATGTTCCCGTGTAGCTGCTCAGGTCAATAGCTGCCATCAGCTTGAAGTGCTTTTCCCAGTTGTTAGAGTCCGCCCCGATTTCATTCATCTGCTCGGCCGTGTAAATCAGATAGGGGTCATTAGGCTCTCCGCTGCCGCCGCCATATTTTGCCTCGGCCTCTCGGCCGAATACACAGATGCCAAGCAGTATAAGAAAGGCAATAGTTAATTTTCTACTTTGTCTGCGAGAGAGGAATGGCGGGGCAAGCACCACCCTACCAATAAAATGTTTGCTTAAATTACACGTTTTTTGCTCTCCTTTGAAAAATCGAGATAAGCTCCTTTTGTGAAATATAATTATATCAATTATCGAGGCTTGGGTCAAGGATTTCCCACGAAACACAGGGCAGCACGCTTACTACTCTGTGAAGTAGCTCGCTGCGCAGCACGAGCAAACTTGTTTGGAAGTGTTCTTAATCGTGACCGGTTTTAACTCTTCACCAGGCCTGGCCGGTTATTTCCAAGACGGTCTGCCATAAATGACCATCAGGGTCAACTTTCTTCCTCTTGAGGATAGTAAGTGATATCGGGATGTGAACAAAGTATTGATTCCAGTACCCTACCACCATATTTGTTCGGCCCGATATACCGGCGTGCACAGCATTTTGTCCAAGCAATACGCAAAATGCAGAATCGTTGGAGTCGGTAGGTAAGCCGCGAATTATATAACTGGGGTCTATATATTTCAAACTCAACGGCTTTTTCTTCTCTGCAAAACACTGTTTTATTCTTTCTTTCAGTATAAGCCCGATATCCTCACGCAAAATATTGCCGGAAGCATCCCTCTTTTGAATACCGTTTGTTTCAGTTATCTGACGGCCTACACCTTCGGCTACAACTATTACAGCGTGATGTTTTTTATCCAGGCGTTTTTCAAGAGCCTGTAAAAATCCGTTTTCACCTTCAAGAACGAACGGCACCTCCGGAATAAAGCAGAAGTTCACATCGCTGTTGGCTAAAGTGGCATAAGCGGCGATAAAGCCGGAATCCCTGCCCATCAGTTTAACCAGCCCGACGCCGTTCCAGGCGCCTTTGGCTTCTGCGTGTGCACAGAGAATTGCCGGTCGTGCCGCTTCAACAGCAGTTGAGAAGCCGAAAGACTGCTCTATGCCACTTATGTCGTTATCGATTGTTTTGGGAATCCCGATAACGGAAATCTTCAATCCTCTTTTCTTTATTGTTTCGGTCAGGTCCCTTACCCCTCGCAGCGTCCCATCTCCGCCGATGGTAAATAATAAGCCGATTCCCATCTTTTCCAGAGTATCAACCATATCGTCAACATCCTGCGGCCCGCGGGAAGATGATAGAATGTCTCCGCCTTTAAGATGAATGTCATCTACCGATTCAGGCGTTAGCAGGACAGGTTCCTTGGGAGCTTTGGACGTTAGACCTAAATATCCGTAACGAAAGCCATAAACTGCTTTGACCCGGTATTGCCAGAGCAGGCTAAGAGTGATGGTTCGTATAACATCATTAAGGCCGGGGCACAATCCGCCGCAGGTAACTATGCCGCATTTTAGTTTTTCCGGCTCGAAGAAAATCTTTCGGCGGGGACCGGCCCTCTCGAACATTGGAAGTTCTCCTCCGGTGCCTTTGTCCACAGGATGCCTTGCGGCAGATGCTTTTAGATTCTCAGAATGTGAATACAGCAGGACCTTCTCGCCATCATCGATAAAATGACGCCCCCCTTTTATCAAAGGGGAGTCTATCGTCGGCGAGCCAAGTTTCTCAATGGCCAAATCAGGCAGCTCATCCGGTCTTAAGCTATAAGCATCCATAAAACATCCTCAACTACTTTGGAATTATGCTCTATAAGGTGCTGTTCTGTCAAAGAGTTTTTACAGCACCATTCGGAAAGGATGTGGAAAATCCACACTTGAATTGTTACCGCAGACCCCTGAACAACCGCACCGTTTGACGTTGTCGAAGCTGGTATCTCCACAGGATGCCTTACGGCAGAAACTGGAGGCTGGAAGCCGGATGCCAGATGGCATTAACGAGCTTCGAGTTTCCAGGGCGAGCATCGATACGAGCATCGACAACCTTAAACGAAAACGGTTACCAGGGGCGCAGAATTAGCACACGTTGGAGAATCTTATCCGTGAAAACCGGCGGAATTTCCTACCCAATAACCTCCAAGACGGCTTCTAATTGTTCCTTTGTGTTTTCGAGTATTTTCTTTTTCTCAATTACGGCCTCGGGAAGTTCCTCAGCAGATTCATCTATCACGTGGGGGGTCATAAACACAAGCAGCTCACTGTTTGTCTGAGTGACCAAGTTATGTCGGAACAGACCTCCACTCAAAGGTAAATCGCCGAATCCCGGAAGCTTGCGTTCGACTTTGCTGTCCTTCTGGAATAAAATACCACCGAGCAAAAGCGTCTGCTTGTTCTCCACTATCATATTAGTCGTGGTATTCATCTTGCTCCTGACGGGCTGGTTGTACACAAGGTCTGCGGTAAGCGAGGAAATATTGACATTGACAACCATATCGACTTTAT
>JBDRTM010000315.1:0-10536 GCA_043824065.1 Planctomycetota bacterium
TTGCTGGATTTGTGCATACTTTGGACTATTACACAAATTTTCCAGTTGATATAGGTCTGTCTGATTATCATAAAGCAGCCAGGGGCCGTTAATATCTCGCACATAAGTGTAGCGACGCGTGCGCACCCCCCGATATTCCCGACCACCACGTTTGTAATTCCATTGATGAAATGGAACCGGACACATTATCAAAGCCGCATCTGCCGAAAGGCATCCTGCGGAGTTATCCGGCGAATGTGTTCCTTTAATCACGCCTGAGAAATCCTTACCCTCAACCGATTTCGGAATGGCAATACCGCTCAAGCCAAGCAGTGTCGGCATAATATCAGGTGTGTTAATCGGCATATCAATCTTCCTGCCTTTTCCCCCGTGTGCCGCAGGATAACGCACTAAAAACGGGACCCTGACCGATTCTTCCCAGGGCTTTTGTTTTTTAGTCTGACCGTGAGAATGCAGCATATCACCGTGGTCGGAGGTAAAAACAAAAATAGTATTTTCTTCAATACCACATTCTTTTAACGTCTCAAGAATATCTCCAATGCAGTCATCCAATGCGGCAATATGGGCATAATAACCGGCTAATTCTTCCCGAGCCTTCTTCTTTAACGGCTCAGGGACATTGGGATGAAGGATAATTTTATTTGCGGAGAACATCCTTCGATATTTATCCGGAGCCGTCTGATATGGGGCATGGGGCGGACCCCACGACATAAACAGAACAAACGGCGTTTTGTTCGCATATTGCCGAATGTATTTTTGGGCTTCGCGGGTCTGAGCGATGGCGTCATAGCCGTTCCAGTACTGCTTGACGGGCGTATCGCCATAGTAAAGTGAATTGTTGTAGTTATGTGTGCATTCACAGACCTTCCAGAACTTAAAGCCCTGTCTTCTTTCTTCTGGAATAAAGGCGCTCCTGCCGTGACCATCTACGTGCCATTTGCCGATATATGCTGTTTCGTAACCGGCCTGGCCATATACTTTGCCGATAGTCATCGCATCCGGATTCAATGGCTTGTCGTTATAGAATAAACCGTGCGTAAGCCAATACTGCCCTGTTAGTAAGCTGGCGCGATAAGGAGTGCACACCGGACAACCTGACACCGCGTTGGTGAAATTGATGCTTTCTTTCGCAAGTTTGTCTAAGTACGGCGTTTGTGCATTGGGGTCGCCGGAATAACCAGTCGCCTGTGCGCGCCATTGGTCCGCGAAGATGAATACGAGATTCGGCTTTCGCGCGGGCTTCGCGCCAAGAAACTCTGCGCCGGCACATCCCGCTAAACCTGACCCCAAGAAAACCGATGCTGCTCCAAGCCCGGCACTCTGCAAAAACTCTCTTCTTCCAATATATCTTTTTTTCATAAGACCTTCGCACACAACACTTTCAACTATCTGACTTTTTGCCACCTGCAGACTACAGAATTCGGTTCTCTTAATACTGCTGCCGATTTGCTACACCAGCTCTTTAAGATAGTTGATACTTCGCTCGGCTTGTTCCACAGTACCGCACTCAACACTCAGCACGATGTCACGCGGTGCACCTTTGCATATCTCGACCACCTTTTTCCAGTCGATAACGCCCTCGCCGCAGGCGCAGCCCACCGGTGTACCTGTTACCTTGCCGCGTTCGTCCTCTGATTGCTGCACCGAAATATCCTTGGCGTGCAGATGTACCAACCTGTCCTTGACTTGCCCAAGCCACTCAATTGGGTCGTGACCGGACAGGTAACTGTTGCCGGTATCGAAGTTGATGCCTATGGCTTCTGAGTCAACCAGCTCATAAATCCTGTCCAGACCATCGGGGTGCTGGCTGTACTGCTGGTGCGGCTCAAGTCCAATCAGTATCCCACGAGCTTCCGCGACTGCCGCTGCTTCCTTCAACACATATCGCATCAGAACGTGGTCTTCTTCCTCCGTCGTCCACGAGGGTTTAGGCCCTTCATCGGTATTCACCACCGGCGCACCACATTCAACCGCAAATCGAATTGCCTGCTTGAGATACTCCGTACTTATCTCCGGTTTACACAATGGCGTATGCGCCGAAAGGCCGGAAAGCTTAATACCCGCCTTTTCACACGCTCGTTTAATCCGGTACGGATCATCTAACATAGATACACTGTGAAAATATCCCGCCTCACTCAACAGCTCCCGCCCCCAATGCACCATTGGCTCTACGTATTCATAGCCCAGCTCCGCCGCCTTTTCCACGCCCCACTCAAAGGACTTGTCGGCATGACGTACAAACTCCATATTGACCCCGACATAAACATTTGACATTTTGCGACCTCCTTATTCGTAAGTAGTTATTTAATTATTTAACCAAATGCAACTCAGCGCTGCGCTTCTTTGGCAGCACGCATTACAAAGTCTCTTCGATTCTCCAGATAATCCCGCAGGTCAGAATCGTCCGGGACCACTGCCAGCGCTTTTTCGAGGGTTTCCAGCGCAAGATTATATTCCTTCCGCATAAAGTACGACCGAGCGAGTCTATCATATACATCAGCCAGATTAAGATAAGCCGGGACTAATTCGGCATCGCACTCGATTGCTTTTTTCAGAGCTAAAATCGCTTCCTCGAACTGTTCCAATCCTTTGTAACAAAATCCCAAATTGGCCCATCCTGCCGCACTGTCAGGCTCAAGCTCTAAGAAGTTACGGTATTGCTCGCCGGCAGCTTCATAATTACGCAGAAGAAGATACCGTTTTGCCAGACGTGACCTCAGGATAGGTTTCCTCGGCGTACGTTCAACAGCCGCCACCAGTGCCTTTATCTCAAGGTCCAATTCATCAAGACAGCTCTGGACATCCCGGTCCAGCGGATTAGCTTGTCGCGCCTTCTCAAACTCAGTGTTCATTATCTGCGGGTCACCTTGTAGAATCCCCAGAAGCCCCCGCAGGGCGCAGCCTGTGCCCGTATAAAATTGTTCCAAAGTCGATTTGACCTGCTGCAATTCTTCCTCCGTATCTCCGAGGTTCACCAGATATGGCAAAACAGGAGAATGTTCCCTCGAAAGCCACTTCATAGCAGTTATCAAACATCCTTCCTCATCCCGCTTTATTGCTGCTCCGAATTCCAGCCTGGGCCTGTCATCGGTATTGAGCGGCCCGGTGCCCCCTATCCTTCGCAATCCACCTTCATCAACCACAAAACAATCCAGAAAATCATAAACAGAATGAATATTGATTATAGCAAAGTCGGAAGATATGTCCAGCCGCTCAACCAGTTTTCTGGCCCGCTGAAAATCAATTTGCAGACCGGATGCACTTCCTGCCAAAACAGCATGCTTGTTGAGGCAATTGTTCGCCATCCACAAACAGCAGTGGGGCATAACTTTC
The DNA here is from genome assembly GCA_043824065.1 of Planctomycetota bacterium. Classification (GTDB taxonomy): domain Bacteria; phylum Planctomycetota; class Phycisphaerae; order Sedimentisphaerales; family Anaerobacaceae; genus NIOZ-UU13. The sequence goes on from JBDRTM010000315.1 coordinate 3,334, forward strand.
TGAAACGTCCTGAATATCAACCGAAGGTCCTCACCCCGCAGGTCCAGAGGAATCCAGCAGGACAGAATACCGCCGGGACTCAGTCGCTCTCGGCATTGCATAAAATGTTCGTATGTGTAAAGCGCCGAGCTTCCGGTAGTTCCAGGATAAGTCGAATCGTTCATTATGATGTCGAATTTCTCGTCGGTCAGCTTCACAAAATTCTTTCCGTCCATAATGATTTTTCTTAGCCGTGGGTCTTTGTACGACCCACGGTTGATTTCTTCGAAGAACTTGCCCGCTTCAAAAACGCCCGGACAAATATCAACTATCCTGTAGTCTTCCACACCAAACGCCAGACCGACCCCTGATGTCTCCCCGCTTCCGAAACCGATTTGCAGCACCTTCTGCGGGTCCTTGTGCATCAGCAGCGGGACATATCCCTGAAGTTTCTGGGTAGTTCGCAGCATCAAATCCATTCCCGCCACATCGACCCCATCGACGGCAATGAGCCGGTCGCCATCGGGCAGGTCGTGTACGGTCACAGTGCCCGTCGCATCGTCCTTGATGTAAATGACTTCGCTGGGATAATGATAAGTATTCATCGTCTTCAGGAATACGTCACGTGGGATGTTAAGCACACTAACAACAATGGCCACTACCGAAACCACCGCCGCACTCACACCGAACGCCATCCGGTGTTTCTCTGAAAAGAAAATGACCACAACAGCTAAGAAAAGCTGAATCGCGATAATTACAAGGAAGCTGTCCCGCAGCCCTAACAAAGGCACCATCACAAAGCCCGCCGCGAAAGAGCCTATCACACAGCCCATCGTATTGCACGCGTAAACCTCTCCTATTCTCTTGCCTGCTGCTTTCCAGGATGTAGCGCAGATTTTTACCGCGATGGGGAAAACCATACCCATAAGCACCGTCGGCACCAAAAGCACAACCGATGCGTCAATGAAATGAGCCGCAACTTCTTTCCAAAAAGGGCCCGCGAGCACCTTCTGAGTCAGTATATGGTCAATGTACCAGAGCATTCCCAACAACGGCACTGACCCCAGCACTGAAAGCCCCACCAGAAACTCCACAACGCCCAGCGCAAAAATACAGTTTTTGATTCTCGCTAAAAATACCCGGCTACAAAGAAAGCTTCCCAGCGCGATTCCTAAAATAAAGCAGGTCAGCATGCACGCGAAAGCATAAACGCTCGTCCCCAGAACAAACAGCAGCACCCTCGTCCACAAAACCTCCAGCGCCAGCGCACAAAATCCCGCCACCGATACCGCTGCCAAGACTATCGTTCGCTTCTGCCGGAAGGCATCTGCCGACAGGCATCCTGCGGACTGCGGACTACCGGCCTGCTCTATAACAACTTCACCCTCAGCAGAGCTTCTCTTGACCGGCTTAGGCTTGCGAACCGAACGCTTATGCTTATACTTCTTCCCAACCGGTTTATCTGTGAACCGGGACAAGATGAATGAGAGAACTCCGACAAGAATATTCGCAGAAGCTGCCAGATAAACAGTATTGCTCACGCCAAGAATCCTGATGAGAAAATAGCCCGACAGGAAACTGCCCGCCACCGCGCCAAATGTATTGATTGAGTATAAAAGTCCTGCGCTTTTTCCGATACCGGCTTCGGACGCCTCTTTTTTACCCGGTGAATTCGCCCACAGCTTGCTCAAAACCGGCAGCGTCCCGCCCATCAGAGCTGTCGGAACCAGCAACATAACCACAGACACAGCGAATCGAACAAAAGTCAACGGATAAAAGCTCGGATGAAAGCTCTGGAAAAACCAGCGATAAAATAGGTCTGTCGTAGCGAGGATAGTCGGGAAAGCAAATGCATATACTCCTATTCCCACCTCCAGCAAGGCGTACAGCTTTAGAGGTCGAGAGCTTCTATCGGCGATTCTCCCGAACAGCCAGCTCCCACCAGCCAAACCCAACATAAACGCAGTTAGAACCGTACTGACCGCGAAGACCGTATTGCCGAAAACAACACCGAAAGCTCTCGTCCAGGTTACCTCGTAAACCAGACCTGCCGCCCCTGAGACCAGAAACAGCGGCAGAACCGCTTTCCTCACCACTGGAATTCCGCCTTGCGCCTGGGCAATTGTTCTCACTTTTGCCGACCTACGTGCTAAAAAAAATAATTTATGTACTTTGGAACTGATTTAAGTGTCGGGATAGATTGTCAGGGTCAATACACTATTTCTTAAATCTCCAAAGGTCTATCGTTACATCCTCAGGAGCCAACCATTCGGCATGCCAGTCAAGAAACAGTACATTACTGCCTCTTCTATGTCGAGCTCTCGCAATCCGCCTGCCTCTGGTTACATCCTGACTATCAGAGGTAGGCAGATGCCCCGGAGTCCACACATCGCATCGATTATTTCCTGGGTCATCGGCTTTTCTGATTATGTGTCGCCACGAACCATCCTCATTGTCGGCGAGATAAATAGTACGTGCTCGATTGGTGCAGGTGGTTAACTTGGTCGGTATTAATATCTCGTTACCCTCCATGTCATTTTTATTTTTGAAGTCCCAGCCGTTGACAACGTAGCAAATAGTTTGCTCTTTATCAGGATAGCTGGGACAGCGATATATATCTACTGTACGGTAATCGTTGCCGATAGGCTTCTGGGCTAAAAGGGGCATAAAAAGCTGGTACCAGGCCCCGCCTGTGCCGCCCGCCTTGCCCCTGGGAACGAGCAATTCATACTCCTCGGCATATAAATTGGCTGCCAGGCCGATCTGACGCATATTACTTTGGCACTTGACATTCTTGGCTTGTTTCTTCGCACGTTGTAGTGCAGGCATTAATATCGCCATTAATAGCGCAATGATAGCAATCACCACTAAAAGTTCTATCAAGGTGAACCCTCTTCGTTTGTGCTTGCTCATAATCCACCTTTCGTGCAGAAATTCTAAGAATACAATAACATTATACGCTTTCTAATAATGGACTACCATTCTCTTTTCATCTTTCTGGTTTTTGCATCATATCTTCGAATGCCTCAGACCCTTTGATACGCAGGATAATCTCTTCGGCCTGTTTGTGTAAGTCTTCGTCTTTCGAGACAGCAAGCAGCTTGTTCATTGCCATCTTAGCCCGGTCGCGGTGAGTTTCCATGATTGCGCCGGCGATCTTTATCATAGCCATCGCTGCTTCTGCCCTAACTGTTTCGACCTGCAGGAACGGCTCGACCATTGACAGAGCTCCTGGGTCGCTGACAGAGCTATTTCCGATTTTCGATTTCCAGTTTTCGATTTCAATCGGCAATCGGCAATTCTATTAGCTGGTGGATGCTGCGCTTTAGAAACTGCCTTCGGGTAATCTTCCTCATAGAACCTGCCTTTCCAGTTTAGAGTGCCTAAAGTGTAAAGTGCCTAAAGTGCAGCTTTCGTTTAAGGTTGTCGATGCTTGTATCGATGCCCCTGCCAGCCACAAGCAGGGGCTTGAAACTCGCTTCTACTCAAGCATCCAATATCGAGCTTCCAGTTTCGATACCAGCTTCGACACCGACAACGGCGGGTTTTAATCGGAACCCAGCGTTGCTGGGCTCAACCTCGACTTCTTCTTTGGGTTTCTCTTCGTCCTCGATTAAATCTGAAAGTTCCTTAATCAGATTCTTCGCCTTCCACTCAGCTATTTCGTAAACCCATCCCTGATGTTTTTGGGTAAATATTATCGCACTCTCTTGGGCAAGCAGTTTGGCCTCTTTCTTCTTCAGCTCTTCTTCCGGCTCAGCTTTAGTACTTATCATTACAGGCGTTTTGTCCGTAAACTCTACTTCACAAGTGACATACGTCTTATCGTCCTTTTGAGCTATCTTTAGGGTATAAACAGTCGAGTCCTTCAGCCTGCAAATAAATTGTTTATCAAAGGTCGAATCGCCAGAACTTTTCGTAACGTCATCGCATCTCAAACTCGTTAAAGCAGTAAAGACACTATCACCATCATTAGTCTTAAACTTTTTGCCTGCGGGAATATTTTCCAGTATAACGCCTTTGCCGTCATCTGTTGTTTTCAGCGTATATTCACCACCCGCAGTACTAACCGTTACGGACACAATATCCTCGCGCTTCACTGAAATAAGCTCCTGCTCGACGTAACTCATCGCCGTACCACCGAGCCACGGCAGACTTGGCGCCACATAAACCTTATCATTCGAAGCAAGTCTTATATAAGTACCCTGGCCAACCTCTTTGGCTTTACCCGCGATAACTCCTGTAAGCAGCGATGAATCCGTCTTGAAAAATTTTACTACGGTGGTAGCTTTTTCCTCTGTTACTCCAAGGTCTTCGTGATTTGAAACGTTGTCTGTAACAAATTGTAACGTCTGAATCTCCAGTATCTTGGTAATCAAATTATTTATTTCACTTGTCTTGGCGGGATAATTGTCCTTATTAACAACAACAAAACCCCCTTGCTGACGCTTAAGGGTTACCGTTTCTTCACTTGTCTTCAAAACGATACTGTCTATATCAGCCGGGTCAAGTCCCTGGATAAGATAAGCCGGCCTGTCCGTTCCAACCTTCGGCCTGTTTGAAACACGCGACTGAACCACCGCCCATATCACCATAAAAACCGCTGCAATACCTAATACTGTCAGTTTCCTGTCATTCATCTATTAAACTCCTGTTTTTTTACTTAAATCCGAAATTCGACCCGCCAGCGGCGGGTATTGATCCAAACCCAGCGTTGCTGGGTCGAAATCCGAAACAATATCAAAATCCAAATATCAAATGCCCAAAACCTCATTCACTCTTTCGCAAACTCAAGTGTCCTTTCTTCCAAATCATATCGTTTTGAATTTTGTATTTTGGTCATTTGAGTTTGTTTCGTGTTTCGGATTTCGAATTTCGGATTTACCTCAAGCATCACTTGCATGACTGATATAATGTCTCTTTCTTACACTCCGGCGGACACCTAACACTATAGCGATTACCAGAATAACCGCCGGCGCTGCCAGCATATTAAAACCTCGAAGAATATTACCTAAATGTTCGATTCGTTCACGTCTTGTCAATCTCACTTCATTCAATTGACGCTGTGCCCGGCGTTGTTTCAATTCGATATCTCGCTGCTTCTGTAGTATCGAACTGCCGATAACCTCTTCCTGGCCTTTCTTGGCTGAAGCTAAAATAGATTGCAGCTCGCTCTGGAAACCTGCAATTTGCGCGTTAATCTTCGCCACTTCTTCGCGAGTTTCCTCTTCCGCCTGCCTTTCAATTTCATCGACAACAACAAATGGCCTCTTGAAGTTTCCTCTCGACCTGATTGAAACCAAATCGCTCGACCCGCTCAAATCATCAATGGCGTTCAGCACTAAAGCACTATTATCTCCAACAACAATCTTGCCGAAGAACGAACTCTGATACGCTATCGAATCGCTTATGAAGTCAACATCTGAAAAAACCACCACGGCACAATCCTCCTGGGCTTCTGTCAGACCTTTAATCTGCTTTTTTATCTTCTTAACATCATTAGGGTCTGTGGTTTCGTCCGAAGACTCCTCGTCGGCCTCAACCTCAATCTCAATACCATCGGGGAAACTGCTCTTAAGGCGGCCGGTTATCAGATAACCCATCGCAACCGGCTTGTCACCCTCGACAAATTTGCTCATAAGATTTGATGGGTCTAACATCATCAGTTCGTACGCATTGCTTATCGAAAAGCTATTGCCCCTGTTAGTTGTCGTAACAAGCGGCATCCGCTTAATATCGGCTGCCTCATTTGGGTCCGCAACTTCCCTAAGCACACCTGAGAATAGAAGCCTTACCTGGTTAAGCTGGGTTGTAATAACATTGTCCGTATCAAAGCATTTCCCTTCCGGCGTCAGATTAAGATAACCGATTATCCTCTCTGGTCTCTGATTGGCACGAATTGAAGCCATCGACGCCAGGTTTCTGTCACCGGCAAAAGTGTTCGCAGGCATCTCAATGCCCCATGTCTTCAGAAGGACGTTCAGCTCCGAGCTGCTCGAAACTTGCATCCCCATCTGCATCATCCTCTGGTCCGGCCTATCCGCAAAGCAATGGGGGTCAACAAATGCTATCATCCTGCCGCCTTTCAGCACAAACTGGTCTATTGCAAACAACGTCTGTTCCGGCAGGTTTTTCGGGTGGATAACCAGAAGAATGTCAATATCGTTAATGTCATTGACGTCTGCGGCAACACTCATAACCTCGTACTGTTTTCGCAATTGTTCAACAAAAGTCCAGGGCCGCTTCGGCTCTTGACCCTGTCTGAGCATCATCTCATACATATATCCGCTCACGTCATCGCCCATTACCGGAAGTGAGCTCATTACACCTACTTTTCTTTTCTGTCGGTTGATTGCGGTGTCTATCAGGTAGCTTATATCATACTCAACAAAATTCTCCCGGTCCGGCGAAAAAAACGGTATAGCCTTTTCAATCCCAAATTGTGTCTGCAGCACTAAACCGAAGAAAAAGTTTTCCTCCTGAGTGATAGGAAATCGCCTCAAGCCGTACCTCAATGCCTGCACCTCATCGTCGGAGAAAGGCCGCGGGTCGATTACTTCAAGCTCGACCATACCTTTGGACACTGCAACGTATTCTTCCAGCAGTGCTTTGACGAACTGGTAATAGTTATTGAAAAACCGAATCTGGTCCGGCCCTTTCAGTGCAGCGGTCTTTGCGTAGTAGAGCTTGGCTTTAATCGGCTGATTAAGTTTAGACAAAATTGCTTTCGTACCATCCGAGAGCGTATAAAGCTTCTGGTCCGTAACATCAGCCTTCAAGCCCTTTCCAATATTTTGGCAAATACTTATCGCGGAAAAAATAATCACCAAAACAAGGCCCGCTCCGATAATTGTTCGTATCGTTCGGTTCATTATCTCCCTTTCCTTTCATCCAAAACAATACTGCACGCGGCAATCCACCCGATAATCAACAATATAAAGTAAGAAAGGTCTTCAAACTTCAGCACACCCCTCTGGATTGACTCGAAGTGTGTCTGAAAGCTCATATTCCCTATCGCTGAGACCAGACCGGCCGGCAAAAACGTCGAGACGTAACTTAGCGTTGTCGGCATACCCGCAAAAACAAGCACCGCGCAGGCAACCACCGACAGGACGAAACTTATCACCTGGTTCTTACTGACCGCCGAAAAGAAACAGCCGATAGCGAGAAATCCACCTGCTATCAACAAGCTGCCCAAGTAGCCCGTAATTATCAAGCCGATAT
>JBDRTM010000316.1:0-8275 GCA_043824065.1 Planctomycetota bacterium
ATCCTCGTTGTTCAGCGCGGTCTCGTCACTGATTTTTATACCATTGATGAGGACACCGTGCTTGCTGCCCATATCGACCGCGTAATACTTATCTTCGTCTTTTTCGAAACGGATCTTCATATGCTTGCGGGAGATGTGCTCATCAAGAATCTGGATTGGAAGGGCCTCATCCCGGCCAATCACATTTGTCCGATGACCGAGTGGATAATAGTCGCCTTGTTTAGGTCCTGTCATTACAATGATAGAAGCCATTGTAGCTCCTTTCGATGAATATTTACGTATGCGATAATAAAATCTATAATCGCTTTTGACAAAATTTCGATTGGTTAATATAATACTGGTCATTCGCAGCACAGTCAAGCCCTTTTTAGGGTTGTTTCAAAGTTTTGCCATTTTGCAAAAGCCTTTTCTGGCAAGGCTGCAAAGGCAGAGGACATTTGCAATGAGGGTTGCTAAAGAGCGATACTGAATGATAAAGAGCGAAGCTCATAACGGCAATGGTGCCAGGTAAACAGTTTTGTTGGATGCATTTAATAAGGAGTTTAGCCATGCGTAAGTTTTGTTTTGTTTTGATGATTGTATTATTACTTTTTTCTCGAGGAGCGTTTCCAAAAATGACCCCAACAGGCAATCCAAAAGATTTTAAGGTAAAGACGTGTCTGCATTCTGTCAGCTATGCCGGTTTTTGGCGAGGACAGGCCAGGCTAAGTGTCGATGAGTTTTTGAACAAAGCCAAGCAGCTTGGATTTGACGGCGTGATGCTGGTGGCTAAAAAGCCCCACGTCTCTCCATTAGATTACGATGCGGCTGCCCGAAAGGCCCTGCGGCGTAAAATCGAAAGGCTTGGCCTTGAATTGGTCTGTCTGGCCGGATATACAGATTTTACGGCAGGGGTTGATAAAGCTGGAATCCCGAATGTGGAAATCCAGGCCTGTTACGTCGGAGAATTGGCAAAATTGGCGAGTGATTTGGGGACCGACATGGTGCGGATATTCACCGGTTACGAGCGTCCCGGCATACCTTTTGACAAACAATATGCTTTGGTTGTCGAAGGATTAAAGCTTGCCGGCCAAAAAGCGGCCCAGTACGGCGTTACCCTTGCCGTACAAAATCATCACGATATCGCAGTTCACCACGATATGATGTACTGGCTTCTCAGCGAAGTCAATCTGCCCAATGTCAAAGCTGCTTTTGACGCCTGGTCTCCAACGCTGGAGGGCCTGAGCTCTGGGGAAATCAGGGCCGCCATTTTGAAGATGAAACCCTTTATAGTTCACACCACCGCCGCCGACTATGTGCGTCTGCCTCGGTATCATTACCAAATTACTTTAACCAACTATCTGGAGCGTGAGACTTTAATTCGAGCTGTTCCGATAGGAGAAGGCTTTATTGATTACGAGACATTCTTCAATACGCTCAGGGAAATCGGCTATCAGGGATATATTGCCTACGAGATGTGTGAGGTATTAGAGGGCGGAGGTGACATCGAAAATCTGGACAGAACGGCAAAGAAGTTCCTCGAATATATGAAAAAGTTCTAAGAGCTTCTAATGCTCTGTTGAAAAGCCACAAAAACTGTCATTCTGAACGGAGCGAAGCGGAGTGAAGAATCTCTTTTATGGCTCAAGAAATGAGATTCTTCGGCTTCACCTCAGAATGACAGTCCATGTTTTCAACAGAGTAATAAAGATTCTAAGTTTTTCTCACCCTCTCCAGGGGCGCTGTCTGTTCATTTTGCCTGATAATATGTCCCTGGCGATGATTACGTCCTCTCTGACCTGAAAATCAAACATCCCGGCACAGATGAAATCGGCGCCGTTTTCAAAGGCATACTTAAAACCCTCGCTTGGATGGATGGCTCCTGCAGCCATGACCTTATAAGCTATCCAGGGCTTGTCCACTTTTCTCATAAATTCAGCGGTTTTTTCCGGAGTCTTTGACCAGATATTATCATTCTCCGGCTGTCCGGCGGCAGACCAGTAATTGTGACTGTGTAGGGTTTTCATATAGAAATCGACGTCTATTCCCGCTTCTTCGAAAGCCATGGGTACTTCCACACTATGACCTCCGACACCGGCAAGCACGCCGTTTTGTTTGATGAATTCGACAGCCTTTGCGAGAAGGTCCACACGGCCGTTTTCGACAAACGTGTCTGCGACACCGCCGTGCACATAAGCTCCGATAGCTCCGTTATCGATTGCTGCTTTTGCCTCACCTGTCGGGTCATCCAACGTCATCTTGACCTGGGCGATCCACTGCAGCTTGCCCCCTCTGTTGTTCCAGTATTTGTTCATAATCCTTATGCAGTGGTCATCGAGCCGCAGTATCGCGGTATTGATTCCGCATTCTTCGCATATCTCGAAAGTCTCAATCACTTTCTCGTCGGTGAAATACTGTCTGAGCAGGGAAGATACGTAATCCAGGTCCCTGCTGTGGGCAAATCCGCTAATCAGATTGCCGCCGGCAAACATTCTGCTTATCTTGACATTACCAATCCTGCCCATCGGCAAACCTTTGATGGAGCCTCGCTGTGGCTTTTTTGTTATTGCCGCTAACAAAGCCTTCTCTTCAAAACTTAAAGCTAATGCGGCACCTGTCGAAACAACCGCGGATTTCTTCAAAAAACTGCGGCGATTTAGATTTTCTGACATAATTTTTCTTTCTTTTTACTTACTCAAACTGACCGATTTTTACTGTCATGCTGAGCAAAAATAGCCTTTAGCCCTGAGCGAAGTCGAAGGGGAAGCATCTGGCCTACAAATGAGAATAATGTATACCTTTACAGAATGAGATTCTTCACCCTTCGGCTACGCTCAGGGCAAGCTTCTTTCGTTCAGAATGACAAGTTGCCTTATATTATTGTTAATACGGCACTTATGGTTATTTTTGCAATCAAAACGGTCAGTTTGAGTTACTTACTTGAATCAACCACCTTGAGCACGAATACCATTATATATAAATTTTTCCTTTTGTCCAGCCTGTAACCGCCGAAGTTCAGGAATTGTGCGATAAGGCGTGATATATCTATGTCCAACTTTGTTTATTTCGCGGTTGTCTTTTTGCCGTGTGCCTCAATTGTACGTTCCATCAGGCCGTACTTGTTCCCGCCGAGGTAGTGTAATGTGTGAAACCTTTCCGTAATCCATTTGCCGTCAAACAGCTCTGCATCAGCTACCGCTCGGACGACCTCGCAAACCAACAAGTCGTGCGTTTGCATCTTAAATGTTTCCACTACCCGAGACTCCAAATGCGCGGCACACTCCTCTATCAACGGCGGTTCGACCATCTTGGCGGGGATTGGTGTCAGACCACTTTCTCTGAGCTTGTCCCTAAGGGGCTTGTCAACGTTCCTGCCGGTCACCGTCCCTACAAAATGAGTTTGTTCGAGCAGCTCTTCGCCGGGGACGTTGATGACCAGCTCGTGATTTTGCTTTATCAGCTCATACGAGTACCTGATATGATTTATAGCCAGCAGTACGAGGCAGGGGTCAGCGGTATTCACCGGCGTTTGCCAGCTAAAGGTCATCACGTTTGAATTTTCCATGGTGCCGGATGTTACCAGAACGACGCAGCCCGGCTCAACCAGCCATTTTGCCTTACTCAATTCTACTTCTTTTTTCATTGACGCACTCCTTGCATATAGGAGGGATTAAAGCTGGGAAAGAATGGGCCAGCCTGGGTCACATGAAACTATAGGCGAATGTAACGAATTAAGCCAGGACTTTTTCGAACAGCGCATAAGCGGCAAGCAATCCGCGTAATACGTCTGTCACAGTCACTATTCCAAGAAGCTTGTTTCCGTCGTCGGTTACCGGGAGGCAGCTTATCTTCATCTCATACAGCATTTTCACGGCATCATGGAAGCTGCAGTCGGGCGGGACATGGGTTATGTCTCGCTTCATAATACGGCTGATGGGTTGTCGTATGATAGGCTCTTTTGGGTCAACACAAAACAGCCCGGTGCGAAATACCTCGGCTTGCAGCTCGCATTGATTCTCGCGAAACGGAAGATGACGCAGAATGTCTCGGTCAGAGATTATCCCCACCAGGCTCTTTTGCTTGTCCACAATTGGCACGTGTCTGAATTTCCCCCTCTGCATAACCTCCATTACCTTGGCCAGGTCGTTTCGCTCCTCCAAACAAACCACTTGCTCTGTCATAATATCTTTGACTGTTCGCAGAACTGATGAGAGCGCAAGTACCGCATGGTCCGAATCCTTAGAGAGCAGGTCAACAAACCGCCCTCTCTCCTCCGTATTTGTTTTCTCACGGCATAACCGTCCGATTGCATCGAGCCTGATGAAGACCTTTAAAATGTCTGTGGCCGTAACAATGCCCACCAGGTCCTCATCAAGGAGAACAGGTATCGAATCAATGCGTTCATCAATCATGATGGAAATCATGTCCTGTATCGGCGTCTCAGGTGATACGGACTTGGGGTTTTCGCTGACGATTTTTGCCAGAGGCTGTTTTAATGCCTTTAGGTCCGAATCTTCCTCGCCAACTTTTCCCAAATACGGAGATATCTGTCGAAACAAATCCCTCTGAGAAATGATGCCCACAAAGTATTGCTTTCCCTTAACTTTAGTCGAAATGTCCACCACGGGAACGTGCCGAATTTTGTTCTCCTTCATAATATTTAGACACGTCTCTATAGTATCCTCCAGAGTGAGCGTCTTGACATCATAAGTCATCACGTCCTTGACATTACGCACTGAGTGAAAAAAGACATCTTTTCCATCGCACATATCATCTATCAGGTTTATCAGCCTATATTGTCGGTTCGCCATCTTGTTTCCCTCGAGCGCAGGAATTCGCAGGGTTTTTCACCGGCTAATATAACGGATCGCCGCGACAGAGATCAGCTCTAACGCAGCCACACTACCTGTCCTATCGGCACAGCTTATGAACAGCTTTAACGAATAATTACCTGAACGCTCCCTCGCAAGAATCCTTTAAATCCGCCTCGACTCTGAGCGTTTCTGGGGTGCTCTTGAAACTTCGAAATTGATTTATCCCAATAGAAGCCGCAGCCAGCCAAAAAGGGAAGATAATTTATTTACAAGTCCTAAGGTCTAACTTGCGTTTTTTCTCAACTTTCCATTTCCATGATTCGCGAAACCTGCTCACAGCATGCTCAACGGATGCCTGCGGTTCTTCAGCGGAAATGCAACTGGCGCGTTTAGCCGGTGTGATTCATATACCGCCAATATCATCTCCAGGGCCGCCCGACCGTCATACATGCTGCCCTTCGGTTGCGTGTTCATCTCGATGGCCTGGAGCAGGTCGAGGGCAATTAGGCGATTTCCTAAACGGTGGCCAAGGTCACTAAGCGTTTCCGGCTTGTCAATCCCTGCGCTGGAAATCTGCTTCCATCGGGCCTTGCTATGTCCGGGTTGCCAGGAGGCATCTTCGACAAACCAGATTTCCGGCAGAGCACCGGTCGTCATCGTGAGTATCCCCTTTGTTCCAAAAACCTGCAGCCCGAAGCGTGTCGATGCTCCATGCCTGGCGCGTTGTGTCGAGAAATAGCCCATTGTTGTTCCGCCAAAACGATACATCGCGTGAATCTCGTCCCCGGCCAGCGGACCGATGCCTTCGGCTCCGTCACGCACCTCGTTCTTAGTAACAGGCTCTCGACCATCCCTCACGTTTGCGAAACACCATTGCGGTTCACCAGCGAAGAAACGCATCAGATCCATGATATGGGTACCGAGTACCATCAGGTCCTCACCGCCGCCGCGCCGGTCCTCTTTACCCCGGCCGCGTAACTCAAGTATGTCCCCTAATTTCCCGTCGGCGATAAGTCGCTGCACATGCTTCAGCGATGGACTGTAGCGGGTCTGATGAGCAATCGCCAGTTTCAAATTCCGCTTTTTAAGGGCAGCGACCATTTCGTCAGCCTGCTCAAGCGTCTGGCACATAGGTTTTTCAAGAAAAACGTGACATCCATACTCTGCACTTCCCAGTACCATCTCACGATGGCAGTCTAACCAGCGAGGGGCTACGCTTACGATTTGCGGTCGTTCTTCTTCCAGCATCCGGCGATAATCAGCATAGGCTCTCGGTGCTTTAAGCCGCCTGGCGGCCGCAGCACGGCCTTCAGCATCTTCATCTGCCACGGCCACCACCTCCGCTTGCTCTATGTCGTTCCACACCACGTCCAGCCCATGACCGTAATTGCCCCGGCCGGTCCTGCCAATTACTGCAACCCGGTACTTCGACTCCTTCCCGCTACGGCCTCGGCCTTCGCCGAGACGAGTTGCGCCAGCGCTGCCCGGGCGCCCAGCAGCCAATGCTGCCAATCCGACCGCCGTTTTCTGGATAAATTCTCGCCGTCTCATAGATTAACTCCCACTTCTCAGTCCAAGCATATTTGCAACTACTGTGTTCTAAAGGCTTATTGTTGCCTGACCCACGCTTCATTAAACTTTACATATTTGATTGTCTTATTCGGGGCGCCTCCTCGGTCTTTATGATGGTAACTGTAAACCACGTGCAAGGTATCGTCACGACCCTGGATAATAGACGGATATGCACTGCTGGTCGCAATATTTCTGCCTCGTGTGTCCAGTTCAAGGTGCCGGGTATGCTCCCAGCTCTTCCCTTCATTGGTTGAAATCGAAACCGCCAGACTATGCCTGCCGTTTTCCGTATCGTTATACGCCAGGACCCAGTGACCATTTCGCAAAGTGACTATATCGGCCCCCGAACCCGGGTTAGGCAATTCGGAATCCCTCACCGGACTCCACGTCAGGCCCCCGTCTTTGGAAGTGCTTATATGAAGACGCTTCGGGGGTGGGCCATTGTCGCGCATATAGGCGACAAGTGTCCCATCCGCTTTTTTTGCGATGCTGGGCTGTATGTTTCCTGCTCCCACCAGCGGCTCACTGAATTGCCAGCTATTACCGCCGTCATCCGTTATGGCCATTAATGAAAAGTCAAATCCGTCCGAATAAAACGGAATTATCATTCGGTTCTCATCAACGGTAACAGCTTTGTTCTTGGTCTGCCAACCCACGCGCCTAAAGTATGCATAACCGAGCTGCTGTTCTGTGTATTGGCCTGTGGCATCGCGGAGCTGACCTCTCCGCATCATATTCTCGCCCCGCGCCTTGGCAAGCATATTTGCCCCCCATGCCTTCCATCTGTCTAACATTTTGCGAGTTGCTTCCTCTGATAGCTCAGTACTTTCAGAAAGGTATTTTCCGTATTCTTCAATTTGTCTTTCAATAGATTTGACAAAGCGGTCGCCGGGTTGTATCCCTCGCTCGGCCGGATCACCGGGTTTGACATGTAGAACGTCTTGCCAGGACCATTTTGGCGGTCCATCCTGCTTCATATAGTCTTCGCTGATCCGATATTTGGGCAGTGAAGTCTCCCACTGGTTTGCTATGACCGTGTACCACATCAGCCACAGCCGGTCCTGGGGATCGATGAACAGAATCGGATTGGTATCTGGAAATCCGGGGACATCTGCCATCACGAACGGCTTGCTCCATTTTTCCTTACCGGCTCGGAGCCGCGCTCCCATAATCGCTACGTCATCTGCCTGGCGTTCGCCGGAACCTTGAAACCAGGCTGCCAGAAGATCACCGTTTGGCAGCTCAACGACCGTCGAGCCGTGTACGTGCTGCTTGACAAGAGGAAATATCTCAATGGCCCTGTAAATAGCCTTTCCATCACCATCCGTATTTTTCATCGGTGCTGAAAATGTATCAGCACAACCTGCATTGCTTACTGTAAGCAGTAAGCATAGAAACAAGACCGAAAATTGCTTGCACACGACTCGACTGAGCGACTCGACTGAGCTCGTCGAAGCCTCGCCGAAGTCCGAAATTATCTCATTTTCCTTCATCTTAGTTTCCTTTCTGTAGAATCGAGAACAGAAGACAGAGAACAGAGGACAGAACTGACATCTGACTTCTGAATTCAAAAGCCTCCAAGTTTTTATTCTACTAATAAATATAACTCATATATAACACACAAAGGCGCTGTTTTGTTGCTTTTTCTTGCAAAATGGGCGAAAGAAATCATCATCTTCTTCTTAGAAACTATCTCAAAACACAAATTGTCATTCTGAGCGAAGCGAAGAATCTCTTATTTCTGTTAGCCAGACCCTTCGCTTCAGGGTGACAGTTTTGAAATATTTTCTTAGAAGCATAAGAACGCCGGGAGCGGGGATTACATATAGCGTATGTCATCAGCATTTGACACCCCCCCCAAAAAAAGAGGGTTCATCCGGTTAATGCGTAGGTGGATCCGACAGATCAGG
>JBDRTM010000317.1:0-11346 GCA_043824065.1 Planctomycetota bacterium
AAATCGTTCGGGGCCCCAGAGGCACAGATTTCCCCCCACGTGCCCCAAATCTGAGCCTCTGCCCAAACGATTTTTCTCTCCAGACAACTCTAAGGCCCTGATCTGTCGGATCCACCTACGCATTAACCGGATGAACGGAAATATTCATCTAATCCGGCTGGGTAGAGAATTTCCTTCTCTATGCTATTTTTAGGTATATTTGAATAGGCATATGATTCCTACCTGTGTCTAAGCGTACTCACTTTGGTTTGACAACCAAGTCCCACTCAACGAGCACATAGATATAATCTATGAACGTTTTTCTTTTAGCAACAGTGTCATTATTCTTGATTTGTAGCTGAAGTGAATTTATCTTTTGGCGAGTGTCGGCGAGGCTTGTAACATCCCATGAGTCAACAGCCTCGTGGGATTGACCTTCATGCACCGGAGCCTTTATTGCTGCCCAAACCACGGGTTTAGTGGGCCAGCCTGTGCCTATAGACCATTCTAATTTTCCCCGGGCAAATTGTTCTTCCTCGAAGTGCTCGATGCGAACAACGACTGATTTTATTGCAGCATCTGCCGGGATGGATAATTCTGAAAAATCATAGGACACGTATGAGCCGAAGCTGGTTTCCCAGCGCTCGTTGTCGCTGAATTGGACGAGTTTGACTTTGCCGTCTGCCGATAATGTTTTTCTATTTCTTTGATTGTAGCCATCCAGTACGGTCAAAGTAGCTACCTTGATCGGAGCAGGATTTACCGTAATGGTAAATGATTGGGTATCCAAGGCTGGGGTGCTATTGCTATCGGCGACCTTGACCGCCACATCATTAGCCCCCACCTGGGTACTCGCCGGTGTCCATTGTATCAAGCCGGTAGCTGCATCTATGGTCATACCTGCCGATTTGATGGTTAAGGAGTAAGTAAGCGTATCTCCTGCATCAGGGTCCGCGGCATTAACATCATAAGTATATAACGCGTCCACTGTAGCTTCGGTTAGAGGTGTTGAAGTGAACCTCGGGGCATCGTTGACCATGTTGACCGTAACATTCACCTTAGCGGTATTAGTTAGGGCTTTGTCGTCGCTAATAGTGTAGGTGAATACATCGCTGCCGTAGAAGTTCGCGTTGGGTTTATAGGAAAGCGTACTGTCAGGGTTGATGGTGACCGAGCCATTGGTGCCCTGGCTGACAGCAGTTACCGTAAGCGTGTCATTGTCTATGTCAGTGTCGTTCGCCAGCACATCAATCGTTACTGCCGGCGTGTCCTCCCGGGTCGCCGCAGTATCATCATTTGCCACCGGCGGGTCGTTGACTGGGGAGACCGTGATTGAGACGGTTGCAAGAGCACTGTCCGCTGTGCCGTCGTTGACCTTGAAGGTGAAGCTGTCTGACCCGTAGAAATTCGGGCTGGGCGTATAAGTCAGGTTTGGCTCTGTCCCATTCAAGCTCCCGTGGGATGGGCCCGCTATCGTACTATAGGCCAACGGGTCTGAATCCGGATCACTGCCAATCAAGCTAATCTCTACAGGCGTATCCTCCATTGTGGTCACCGCATGAGGTCCTGCCACAGGGAGTAGATTCGGAGCGACTTTGATGGATGCCGTTGCCGGGGCACTGTCCACTTTGCCGTTTTCGACTGGTTCTACCCGAAGTCTCACCATGCTCCCCGACGGGTCCCAGTCCTGCGGGTTCAGCATGTGGACATGAAAACCGATTTGATAGATCTTGTCCGTCGATACGGGCGTTTTCGCAATCACCGTTTTTTCTGAAGCTGCCAGGCCCAGCGTAACCGGCTCATAGGTACGGAGCTGGCGTTTGCCGGTCGGACCGATCACGGCACCGGCCATGAGCTTTTGCTTCAGCTCCGGTCCGCTTTGTCCGTTGATAGAAACCAGAGTCAGCTTCAGGGCAAATACCTCATAACCGCGTATGTCAGCTCCCACTAAGGCGCCTGTTCCCCCTTGGCCGCTGGAGACGAAGTTAAGCGAACGACTCCGGGGACTATTGCTCGGAAAATAGATGTCGAATTCTACGCCTGGATCAGCCACCACAACCCTTTTGCCCTTCACATGAGCACGGGTGCGATTCGGACTGTGCCAGTCCAGAGAAATCAGTTGCTGCTCGGACAGCGTCAAAATCCGGCTGGGCGGGACCTCCACAGGCATGCCCACCACGACAGGCCTCTTTGAAGGCCTTTGGCAACCTACGCCACAAAGCCAAGAGACCACCACACACACGAACAAAACTCTATTTCTCACCGGCCAATCTTCCTACTTCCAATTTCTATAACATGGTGCCGTCCCAACGATTTCTTTTTTGCAACTCATTACAAAACGGATTGCCGCTCAACTTTCTGATGTTTTATCGGCATAAGTTTAGGCCAAGTTAAGAAAGAAAAACAAAAGAAACTTTATTTGCTTTACCGTGACCGAGTGTGTTATAATTATGGAAGACAAGCTGGGCTTCGGAACTGGTCAGATTTAATTTGGATTGTCGATTTGGAAAAGCTTTTTAATAGGAGAAACAAGAAGAAATCTATTATGCGCAAAAGGAGCGGTTTTACCCCATTAGAAATTAACATTCCTGATCGGGAAAGCGGAAGGTTGCCCGAAAGACACGGGGAGGGACCCCGCTTTGCGGGAAGCCAAACAGACGTCCGGAAACGACACCGGAGTTTTCTCCGAAAGTCCCGTAATCCCGTCAGTCCCGTAAGGGATGCCTTTCGGCAGGGACGCCTTGCGGCGGAGTCCTTAGGACTAACTTGCCCCGTTAAAAGAAATTCTTCGAATGGGGCGGGGTTTACATTAATAGAACTTTTGGTAGTGGTTGCCATTATTGCGTTGTTGATGGCGATATTAATCCCCGCGCTTCGAACGGCCAGAGAACAAGGTAAACGCGCGGTTTGCCTTAGCAATTTAAAGCAGCTGACGCTTGCGTGGATTATTTACGCAGATGAGAACGAGGGCAAGATTTGCACGGCCTGGGTAGGCCGGCCGGATTCCTGGGTAAGTGTGGCCGGGCGCAATGCTTCTGAGGCCCAGCAAATAGAGGCTATGGAAACCGGAGTTCTGTTTCCATACGTGAAGAACTTAAAACTCTATAAGTGTCCAACGGGGCTCCGTGGAGAGATGGTGACGTACTCTATTGTCGGCTCTATGTGGGGCGGCAGCACACCGGTTTCGGGTGGCCATCCCGAGGAGCTGTGTGTTGAAAACAGGTTGCAGATTCAAAGGCCTGGCGAAAGAATCGTTTTCGTTGACGAGGGCAAGTGGCCTGGCAGCCCGTGGGGGGTTTGGCACGATAAGCCGATGTGGTGGGACATCCCTACGATAAGACACAGTGACGGGACGGACTGGTCTTTCGCGGATGGGCACAGTGAGTACTATAAATGGAGAGACGGTCGCACGATGGACCTTGCCGTGCTGCGTGCCCCTTATGAGAATGTAAATCCTGACTATGCCAGTGTGTCCCAGCCCGGCAATGAGGATTTGGAATGGGTACAGAGGGGTATATGGGGGAAATTGCAATATGAGCCAGATCGTTGATATGCCGAATTTTTATTAGGCCGCTAATATTAACAAAACAATCTGCGTATCAGTTTTCAGTATAGCAATCATCAATCAAAAAGACCTCCTTTCCTAACCCGGCGTAGCCGGAACCAAAGAGGGTTGGATAAAAGGCTGACGCGGCATACAGCATGGAGCGGTATCTCTTTGAGAGCTGCCCACTTATGGTTATGCTGGCGCCTCCAAAGTGATAAATCCCAGCCTCAGTAGAGGCTGTTTTCAGCCAACTTTTTTGGAGAAGGACTATTGTTATCAATCGCTCAATCTCAGGAGAGCTCATTTTGTTCTCCAAAATCTTTTTGGCTATGTTCGTTTTTATTATCGGCTCAGAACGTAGTGTACTTTGGTTTTTTTTAGTGTACTTGCAGCCCTTGCTTACTCGCTTGAGAGGATTGGCCCAGCGCTTGAAGACGGCTATTTTAATGACCATAGGAAACTCATGAAATGCTCTACTGACGATTTTCGGAAGGTCATCGAGAAATATGCGACTCAGACGGCCGCTCTTTGATGCTTTGAATAATGATGATTCGCAAAATAGAATCCGAAAAACTATTGAACGGAAATCTGGTTTTTATGTTAAAAATCGAAGCACCCCTGCTTTCGCAGGGGTAAACTTGTCCCCGTGAAAACGGGGATCCGAAAACCGAAACAATATCAAATGTCACAAAACCCAATTCTCAAAACAAAAATTGCTTCTGAACCGGCTTTGGGTGAATTTCGTTCTAATTTGCGAGTTTACCTCAGATACCCATCTGCCAGAGCTTGGCCATTTTAGGTCTTTCCCCATTCCACATGCTCTGAGATTTTTCAGGTCTCACCCATGGTTCTCAAGACTAATAGCTCCATTAAATGATGGAGCTGGGTATCTTTAGAGACACCTCTGAGATAGAACGCTTTGATAAAATCATCATAAGGCATCTACGCTAAAAGGCTGCATCCAGAGTCATAGTGGTGCTTGCCCTGGTTGGTTCGTAGGGAACACTTTTTTTTTGTTTGGGGATGGACCAGCCCATAGTCGCCGCTTTGGCGGTCCCAGTATTTCCTGTAGTCGGCATGGCCATCAGAAAAGATGAAGTTTCCGCCCTTATTATGGACATTGGCGGTCTGTTCGCGGCGTTCTTTGGTAAACCAGGAGGAGTGGTCGCTTTGACTGGCAAACATATGCCATTCCTGATACCTGGTGTACTCCCGCCCCTCCAGGGCGGCCTTGGAACGGTTGTTGGGCTCAGGCTGGACCCAGAGATGATTGGACAGAGCCCATCCCTCTTGTATGGCGATGATTCTGCCGGGATTTGGAATGGACGCCACCTGTCGGCCCATGACGACAGAGTTTACGAGGTACCCGGTGCAACTGACGCGGGATGGAGCATAGGCCGGGTTCGGGTTCGGCTTGAGGGCCGGACAGGCATACACGGGGGTCGTCGCTTCCGGTTCCTTGGCAGATACAAAGGGCCGCAATAGCTTAAGGACATTGTCCTGAGCGGCAGGGCTGGCGTAGTCGTAAACCGCATGGGTTTTCGGGGGAGTTCTCTCGTACTCATTTTGATACAACATCAGAGCTATGCCCACTTGGCGCATATTGCTCATACAGGAAGCTTTGCGGCCCTGGTCTCTGGCTATATTGAGGGCCGGCAGAAGGATACCCATCAGCAGGGCAATGACTGCAATAACTACCAGCAGCTCGATGAGTGTAAACCCCTTCTTCCACATGATTACACCTCACAAAAGCATATTGTGCGGGTTTTTGATGTTCCCCTTAACCACGCGGTGTTCTGACATCTGCGGGCTGTTCCAAATGTGAGTCTGCGAACCGCAATGCAGAGCACCTTGTGACTCAGGTCTGTCTCGCCGAGTCCAGCGTTTGGGAACAACTCTACGACTTTTCAAAGAGAAAAATGCAAAAAGGTATTCTACCAGTCTTTTTTGAGAAGTTCAAGGTCTTTAGGTAGCTTAGTGATATAATTAGCGATGTTGACCATTTCAACTCCTTGGTGGAAATAGTCGGTCTCGTAAAAAATTCTACGCTATGCGTAGCTCTCTTATTAGAAGATTATAGCTCAATACTCGCGAGTGTCAAGCTCAATTTCGCATTTTAATCAAGAGCTGTCCATTTTAGGGCGAAAGGCTGTTTGTTTAGAATGGGGCTAATATAATCGACGGTCCAATGAACATGAAAGTTACGCTTACCGTGAAACGGCTTGGTAAAGATACAAATGAAGATATAACACTTCTTTTCTGCTGGGCCTGGTTGTGGTGATGGTGAGAAGACAGGTTCTCTTCCGGCTATAGCCTCAGTCTTTGCCTTTTTCTTTGGATAGCTTTTCTTCTGCTTGAGCTATTAATATCAACATTTCTGCGGGGGAGGCTCCTTCCTTGCTGCTTTTATTGCTTCGGTCGCCGTCCCCGCTGCCTGTGGCATTATGATTATCGGCACCGTTTCCAGATTCGCTATCATCGGTATCATCCACATCAGCATGTTCACTACTTCTGTTCGACTTGAGGCGATGCTCAGAATTTCTGCGCTTGGCGCTGAGCCAGAACAGAAGTATGACCAATATGATTAGAGCAACCACTGCGAATACTGTTAACCATGCCTCGGCTGATGAGGCAGTGTAAAAATAACGCTTGGCAGCTTCCTAAACCAACAGCCGAAAAAAATAGCTTGGCGCGTTCTCAGATTCGCGTATAAAATCTGCCAAGAGCCGCAACCTTAGCGGACCATATTTAGTAATCCAGATTATCAACCCCCTAAGACCAACCGCTAACTTACGGGGCAAGAGACTGCCTTATGTTACGAGGCTTGGGTGCGGTGAAGTTGAGGAGGAAATCCTAATCGATTTTTGGCCCTCAAAAATATTTTGGTGTGGGCCGATAAGATTTTTCATATCTTGGCGTAATGCCCGTAAATCGCTTCTTAAATGCCCTTTTGCGGTTTTTTGGTTGCATTGAAATCGTTGTTGGGGTAGAATATGTTTATAATTCAAGCAATGGGGGTGTTTTTAGCACAGGAAAGTGTGCCGATTTTGGTTTTTTGAAAAAACTCTTTTGGCCTATTGACGGCAGCTTCTCAAGAATCAATTAGGGGCAGCAAGATGGCTAAAAAGAGAAGGGGGGTGAAAATGAAAAAGCTGCAACAATCAAAAAAGCGAGGCTCTGCCATCCCGCTGGCTGTACTCGCGCTTTTAATATTGCTTGCAATGGGAACAGGACTGCTCAGTCTGGGTCTGAACAGCCGCATCTTTTCCATACGAACCACCTCTGATATTTCAGCACGATGCGCTGCCGACGCAGGACTGACAATGGCTTTGTTTAGAATGAACGAGAAATTGCCAACTCTATCCTGGGACGGAAGCACCCTACCACAGGCAATTGACGCAAACTTGCCCAACTGTGATGCAACATATAGTTACACAGTTACAGGCGACCTCGCCGGCGGCTATATTATTAAGTCCGTTGGTAAAGCCGATCAGGTCCAAAAAACAGTCTCTGCGACCTTAAGGCTGAAGGGATTATTTGATAGTGCAATTTTTGTGGAACAATCAATCATAATGAATAACAATAATCAGATTGTTGGTTATAACTCGGCTACAGGAGAGACAGACTTAAAAGTACAGATTGGCACTCATAGCACAGAGCCCGGCAGCATAATCTTTGGAAGCGGCACAATCGATGGGGATGTTGTAGTAGGTATTGGCGGGGATCCTGAAACTGTTGTGCAGAGCGGAGGTACTATTACCGGCGTAACATACGCCCTCAGCGAGGAGTATGAGCTGCCAACAATAACACCGCCGACACTGCCCGATATGGGTACGATAGATGTCCTGAGCACAACTGTGCTCAACCCTGCGGACAGTGGAAGATATACGAGCATCACTTCACTCAATGGCGAGATACTTGAAATAAGTGGTGGAGATGTTGTACTCCACATAACCGGTAATATTAATATGGACAACTTCAGCGAGATTCGGATAAGCGATGGTTCGTCTTTAACCCTTTACGTGGATGGAAATATTACTTGCATCAACGGTGCGGGAATCAATAATCCAAGCGGTAACTGCTCAGACTTTACACTGTATGGTACCGGTACGGAGCCACAGGTCTTTGAATTAAAGAATAACAGCGATGTGTTCGGGGCCATCTATGCTCCCAATGCGGATATCATTCTTAAGAACAATGCAGTCTTGCACGGGTCTGTTACCGCTAAGAACTTTACGATAAAAAATAACGGTATTTTCTATTATGACGCAGCTTTGAGCGATGTGAGCATAATCGATGTGGGTGTACGCTTCGTAGTAAAGCGGTGGTATGAGGGCAGTCCTTAGTCATCAACTTCGGATATATAGCCTATGCCTATACGTAAGCCTATATGACGTGTGAAGTAGTAAAATTGGGAGCTGAAGCTGTGATTTTAATCTTTCTCATAGGAATCAAATTGGAGCAGCAAGATGGTTAAACAGACAATTGGACAAAAATTCAGGGTGTTTTGTCTCTTGATATCGTTTTCGATTTCCCTATCTGGTATAGCAGTTTTTGCGTACCAAAGCTGTATTTGGCTGGAGCTGGGATCCTGGAAAGCTCTCGGATCAAGGTTGGTCTTGGACAAAGTTATGCCGACCAACTTTTCCCAGTGGCTTCATAATCCCCACTCCTGGTTAGGCTTAAACAAAATTATATCTCCTGTTTTCAACTCCTCCCTCGCTATGTTTCTGCTCGTGTTTGGTCTGGTCGTTCTTCTGCTCGTAGCCAAGACTTTTGATTTATTCTCGAAGCCTGAGAAGAAAGAGCAGGCGAGAGTAGTAATATGGCGTACCTTATAGAAACGAACGCGAATTGGATAGGCATAGCTGTAAATGTGCTTATGTGACTATTGCCCCTTAGAGGCAGACAATAATCACGCAGAGGACGGGAGCAGGTTCACCGCCTTTTCTTTGACCGGCCCGACTTTGAATGGGAAGGAGGGGGCCGGATTGTTCATCTGACTCCCCCTCCAAATAAATACTAATTTTCTTCGATTTCTACCGGTGTTTCTACACACTCTTCCACCGGAGTCTCCTGGGACTCCTCGGATGGAGTCTCTTGAGGCTCTTCGATCACTGCCTGTTGAGGCTCTTCGGGCGATGTCTGTTACTCTTCCGGAATCTGGAATTTTTCATCGCTAACCATAATTTATCTCCTTTCAAAAAACCGACTTAAGTTTTAATAGCCGTTATCGGCATGTTCAGGCAGCAACTTAATCAGAATATGGGACTTAAAAGAGGCGTGAGTGCTTTTTAGCAGCCCTTTTTAATCATTTGAGCAAGACCACAGAACGGCCATCAGCTTTTAAGTTAAATCGCCTCGGAGGGCATTTAAACGGTGAACTTGTCGTCCTGAGCCGGTTGGCTCGATAGTAGAATTGTGGAAAAAAAACGTTACGTTCAGTATCAACAGTGGCACATAGTAATAGTCTTTGTTGAATATGGACCGGAAAAATTACAACAAGGTGCCAAATGCGATTTGATTGCTTTACAGAACAGGATTATTTAGACAGCGGATTTTTGTTAGTCAGAGACCTTAACGACGTTTCCTCGCTGGCTTGCCGTGGGACCAGAGATTTTAGGGTAGACGAATATGTTCCGATTGACCAGATAGATGGCAATAGTCTTGCTTTAGTTGACCCAGACCATGAGAGGCGAATAAAAAAACACACCAGGCGAATCCAAAGAGAACTACGAAGGCGCAAATCCTCTGTCGCTTAAGCTCCTGCTTTGTTCAATCGTTCTCCTCCACAAAGCAGGGGCTTTTTTATGAATCGTTCCGCAACGGCTGGGGTAGTGAAAGTAACAATGGCTGGCGAAGAGATGACCGCAGAGATGTGGAGCTTTGAAAAATAACACATGATTTTGAGTTTTTAGTTCTCCATACATAGCGGAGAAGATTTCAGATTTCAAATTTTGGGGAAGATTCCTTGCTGGCCGATGAGGTTCGAGAATAAGTTTTTGCAGGGATGATAATGGGGGTGTCGTCGTGCCGACGACGGCTAAACAAGAACCCTGGGTAAAACCCACCCCTTCGACAAGCTCAGGGCAGGGGGTTAAATATAAATGAACCCCGCCCAGAGGACGGGGCTAAACAGTAAAGGTCGGGGTTGCAAAAATTGGTTATATTGGTTATCTTTCCTGCTGTTGATGAAGCATAATATTGCCGATGATAAGGTTTATAGCAAATGGTCAAGACGGAAACGATAAAAGTCAAAACAAAAGGCAACTGTGATGTCGTTAATATAACCGAGCAGGTCAGCGAGGTTGTGGCACAATCGGATATGAGGGAAGGGACCGTTACGGTTTTCAATGTTGGTTCGACGGCGGGTATTACGACGACCGAATATGAGCCGGGGCTGGTTAATTACGATATAGAGACGGCCTTTGAGAAAATCGCACCTGAGCACGCAAGGTATGAGCACGAAGAGACCTGGCACGATGATAACGGCCATGCACACGTGCGGGCCTCGCTGTTGGGTCCTTCTCTGAGTGTGCCGGTAGTTGATGGCCGATTAACCTTAGGGACGTGGCAGCAAATCATCTTGGTCGATTTTGATACGAGGCCAAGAACGAGGACAGTGATTTGCCAGATAGTTGGCGAATAATTCATTGACTATTGACTATTTGCTATTTACTATTGAAGTAGATTGTTAGTCTTTTTTTGGCATTCAATCGAATGGGTATCATTATTCGAAAAACGGTTGGTGTAACGAGAATAAAGGGCAGGCACATAGGCCTGCCCCTACTAATTGCTTTGTTGATAGCCGGTTGCGGTGAGCAGGGCAGAGGTGTAAAAGACCTTGCACCTACGATAGATTTAGGTACTACGATAGGGTCGTTGGCCGAAATGTCCTGGCCCGAATCGATACGACTTGAAGGATACTGCCTGGTGGTGGGATTGAGGGGAACAGGTTCGGCGGAGTGTCCGCCCCAGATTAGAGCATATCTTGCACAACATATCCTAACGCAGTTTCCCGGGCGCACAATAAATATTGAAAGATTTATTGGCGGTTCGGATACCGGGGTAGTATTAGTAGAGGGAATAATGCCGGCAGTAGCTTCGAGAAATGAGTATTTCGATGTACGAGTAACAGCCCTGGGTGGTACACAAACGACTTCCCTTGAAGGCGGCTTTCTGCTTGGCACGGAGCTTAAGACGGTGGGGACCTTCGGTATAAAAACAAAAGTTGTAGCCGATGCCCGAGGGCCGGTCTTTATTGATAAAATCAGCACATCCGAAATGAATAAAAGGATTGGATATGTCCTGGGTAAAGGAAAGGTCCTTGATGAGTACAAGGTAACTCTGGTGCTTGGCGAGCCTGATTTTAGAACCACAAACAATATTCGAAACCGTTTAAACGAACTTTTTGGTGACGGCACAGCTAAGGTGATTTTGCCCGGCAGGCTCGAAGTAAAAGTGCCGGCTAAATATAGAGAACAAAAACAAAGATTCATTTCAATAATCAAGGCGACGTATCTTAGCCAGAGCACGGAAATTACGGGAGAAAGAATAAAGACATTTATTAGAAAACTTGCTGCTTTGCAAGATGCGGATGCGAGTGAAATTGCTCTTGAGGCCATAGGCAATCAAAGCCTTAGTGGACTGGTTGTTTTGCTGAATGTGTCTAATGAGCAGGTACGGCTTCGAGCGGCGAGATGTATGCTTAATCTTGGCAGCGATGCGGGCTTGGCGACTCTCAGACAGATAGCTATGGACAGAGGTTCAGCTTACCGAGTCGAGGCCTTAGAGTCAATAACTACAGGGGCCAGACGCAA
>JBDRTM010000318.1:0-5938 GCA_043824065.1 Planctomycetota bacterium
TTTTGGGTCAAAAATGCGTAAATGCTTGGAAGATAAAAAGTTAATGTTTGTCCATCATCAAAAGGTGGACAAACATTAACTTGGTCTATAGCCGATTATTTTTTATTATGGATTGCACAGCGCTTCGATTTTCCAGATGCAAAACTTTTACACGGCTTACCTTCTTTTGTTTTAGCAATACATTTTAATTTTGCCATATGACTACCTCCTTTTTAGTTAATTATTTAAACATAGCACTGTTTCAGTTTAGTGTAATACTCACCATTAGTCAAGGGTTATTCAGTTAGAGCCAATTCCTTTCACACATTCCCGCCGCACACCCATCCAGTCGAGAATGCCGCCTGTAAGTTATATCCGCCGGTATTCGCGTCAATATCGATTACTTCACCGGCAAAAAACAACCCTCTGATAAGCCGCGACTCCATGGTTTTGGGGTCTATCTCTCTCGTGCTCACTCCGCCCCTGGTCACCATACCGTCTTTGAGCGACATCGTGCCCTCGACCGTCAAACGTAAATCAGACAAACCTCCAACAAGCCTTCTCCTTTGCTCAATAGTTATCTGGTGTGCGCTTACATCCGAGCTGAGATTGCAATACGCGAGAAACTGCTCCATCATTCCCCGAGGCAAGATGTTTTTAAACATGTTTTTTACACTCTTGACGGAATGTGTTTTAAGTTCGTGCAAAACAAAAGCGTCTAACGCTTCACTGTTTACCTCGGGAATAAAGTTGATAGACAGTTCAACAATATTTTTGAGCGCTAACGCGTCATAAACAGCGGCGCTCATATCAAGAATCATCGGGCCGGATACCCCGAAATGGGTAAAAAGCAAACCGCCCACGCGCTGCGCTATTCTCTTGCCACGACACAAAACCATTACGCGCACATTTTTAAGCGATATCCCCTGCCAGTCTCTTATGAATTTTTCCTTGATAATAAGCGGGACAAGTGCCGGCCTTAATGGCACGATTGTATGGCCAAGTTTTTTTGCCAAGTCGTATCCGCCGCCGCTTGAGCCGGTTTGAGGATACGAAATTCCCCCGGTCGAGATCACGACGCGCGAAGCAAAAAAATGCTTACCGGAATATGTCCCAACACCTTCAATTTTTTGATCTTTTATAATAATCGCGCGTGCGCGTTCGCCGGACAAAATATCAACTTTGCCGTCTTTTAACTTCCGTTTTAAAGCGCTTACGATATCGGTGGCTTTCTTGCTTACCGGAAATACGCACCCATGCTCTTCCGCCATAAAAGCAATTCCGGCTTCTTCAAAAAATGATACGAGATCAGTGTTAAAGAATTGAGCGAAAGCGTTTCGTAAAAAATCGCGCGAGGGCGAAAATTTTGCGATAAAATCTTTGCTATCGCACATATTGGTAAGATTGCAACAGCCTCCTCCGGTGATAAGAAGTTTTGCGCCGAGAATATTGTTCCTCTCGATAAGAAGAGCTTTTTTATTTCTTTGCGCGGCGCGGATTGCGGCCATCATTCCGGCCGGACCCGCTCCAATTATAATCACGTCGTATCTTTGCCTCATAAGCCCACAACCAAGCCTAAAAGCCTTGCTTTCATTTTCCCTTTTAACCCGCAAGCTGCAAAAAATATGTCCGCCAACAGGAAATTCGGTACTGCTATAGATTTATTCCCTCACCTAATATGTCAGTTTTTTCAGGTAATTTTTTGCAGGAGAAATCGATGGATTAAAGTATCCCATTATGAGATCTGGAAAATTTTTCTTAAGGATATACATGATCTGCCTTATGCCGAGCATCCTATTTTTTGGAATCACCGCCTTCAGTTCTTCGAAATAACGTAAAGGATCGAAGTTTAAATTTCTCCACTGCACCATATCGACTTTATACCTCTGGAGAAAAACATTCAATGCTTCAAATTCTTCCTTTGAATCCGTAAAGCCCGGCATAGTCAAATAATTTATTGATACGAATCCGCCTTTACCCTGAGCTGCCCCTATAGATTTTATAACATCCTTAAATGAATATCCTTTTGGTTTATAATATCTTGTGTAATACTCGCGCCTTACGCTGTTCATGCTAACTCGCATAGTATTTAAACCAGCATCGAATAATCGGGATACGATCCTTGGTTTGCTCGCATTTGTATTGATATTTATTATGCCTTTTTGAGTCTCTTTCCTGATGAGCCGTATCGATTGCTCAACGGTATCGCCTGATAAAAGAGGTTCCCCCTCGCACCCCTGGCCAAAGCTCACAATAGGGTCTTTGGATTTCAAGATATGAAAGACGGCTATATCCCTGATCTCCTCGGGAGTAGGAATGAATTCTATCCGTGGTTGTGTGGCGGCGCATCGTTTGGGTGTTTGATACGAGATGCATCCGGCGCAGCCAGCGTTACATACAGGCGATGACGGCAGCGGCGCTTCATATCGCGAGAGAAAGAAATTTTGTGCGTTTGGGCAACCGTAATTAAGAGCGCACCTTTTAAGATGTCTCACCAGTCTATTGTGCGGAAATAGCCGCCTAAACTTTACTACATTCTTTCTAACTTCTCCGATGTTGATAAAACAGGAATCGTGTCTTCTGTCGGAGTCGACTTTTATTGCCGCGACGTAAAATTCGCCTTTATAAAATGCGCAAGCCGCATACGCGAATAGCGGTAAAATCTTAGGGTTTCCGACTTCTTTATAAGAACTATTGTAGGTAACTGTAAAGCCTGGCGGAGTAAATGCAGCAACGGAAAAACACATCGTTATTTTTCGCGAAAACGGATTTTTGTCTAGAACCGTAAAGCATCCTTTAACGGTGTCATAGGCGACTGGCGCCCTATCCGGCATGAAAAATAGGCGGCTGGCGTGCGGCAGTTTAATAAGTTCGGCTCGTCCCAGCCTAAAGAAGCGGCCGCCTTTCATTCCAGTCGCCTCTAATTGCGGATTGGGATATATCCGTCCTTTTATATCAGAAATCAGTAATTGCGGTGTCTCTTTTTTCATTATATTTACTTCTCATATGTGACGCTCCACAGGACAAGCCCTGTGGCTTCTGCTTAGTTTACTAAACATTCTTTTTCTTGCTTCATCGTCGGAACCACTGTTCCAACTCTGCAAGCGTTAATTCCCGCTCGCCCAGCGGTATTTAATCCTGTATTCAGAATATTCCTTGTGGCATTTAAATCCCTGTCCAACGTCATTCCACAAGCAGGACAAGAGTAGGTTGTTTTTCCCAGAGGCATATCTTGAATATTGCCGCAGGAGCTACACCTCTTACTTGTGGGTTCGCTGCGTTCTATAGTAATGAAGACCTTCCCCTTCCACTGTACCTTGTATTCCAGTTGCCTCCTGAATTCAAACCATCCGGCATCTGAGATTGCCTTTGATAGACAATGGTTTTTCATCATGCCCTGCACATCCAAATCTTCTAGGACAACCGAGTGCTTGGCTATCACACTCGTTGAGGCCTTATGAAGAAAATCGAGTCTTTGATTCCTAATCCTTCGATGTAGTTTTTGTACTCGCTTCTTTTGTCTTGCCCTGTTTTGGCTCCCTTTCTTTTTCTTGCTCAACTTCCGTTGAGCTTCCGCCAATCGCTTCTCTGATTTCGTTAGGTGCTTGGGATTGTCGATTACAGTTCCATCAGACAAGGTGGCAAACGACTTTAAGCCTACATCAATGCCTACCAGACTGCTAGCATCCTTTAGTCTATCTGGCAATTGGAGCTCGCAGAGAACAGAACAATACCATTGATCTCCATCTTGGGTGATAGCGATCTTTTTAGGTTCACCTTGTAAAGGTCGATGTTTAATCCATTTTACCTCACCGATCTTAGGAATGAAGACATACCCTTTGCTTAATCTCCACTTCTGAGGAATGGTAAAACTATCTCTTTGGAGTGCTTTTGTTTTGAATCTAGGAAATCTTGATTGCTTCTTAAAGCAAGACTTCAATGCCTTATCTAAATCCCTGGCAACTGTTTGCAGGGATTGTGAAAAAGACAACTTCAAGAAGTCGTGTTTCTCTTTTATCTTGGGAATAGAAACTACCATTTCATGAGCAAACTTAAACTTACCGGTAGTCCTGTGGTGCTCGATATTATCAGCTAGCAAATGATTCCAAAGGAATCGGGCATTCCCTCCCTGTTGCAGAAGTAGCTTTTTCTGTTCTGGAGTGGGCCTTAGTCTATATTTGAAGCCTTTTTGAACTCTCATTTGCCGTTTTGCTCCTGGATATACTTCCTTATGGTCGCTGCGCTGACTTTACCCCTTGACACAAAGTGTCAAGGGTCGAGACAAACTTACCAGCAGACCACAAAGAGCCACACCGTCCGTAGAATTCCTTTAGACTTGGGAATGACTTGAATAGCTCTATGGCGCTGATGCTTTTGAACGTCCTTACAATATCCATTGCTGCCACGCTCGGCTTTGCTCCTACGAAAATGTTAATCTCTCTCTAAAGATTTTTTGCCAATTCATCCCCGACGCAAGCATCGGGGTTTTCTTGGCATGTTTTTCTAACCTGTCTACCTCAGCGTCCTCTCTTAATCTCCTCCTCTACGGCTCTTTCCGCCTCAAACCAGTCCGCCAGGTCATTGCCGGGAAGGCGTCCTCTGTTTCCGAAAAGCTCGTAGGCCTTTTTCCTGATTTTCTCAGTCCGGTCTTTGGGCAGAATATTCTGCTTGGCTTCCGTCCCGAAGCCGCCGGTAAATCCTTTCTTTGCGGTCGTCACCCTGTTTGTCCTTGCCATTGCGCGCTCCCTTTCTTCTTTTATTTCGTCAGCTGTTCTATTTTATCGATGATTCCCTGCGGGTTAACCGGCTTGGTAAGGCAGGATTTAATTTAGGCCCCCTTGCTATTTAAACGCGCAAACGCAATTCTTCCCTTTTTGTTTCGCGTCCAATAAGGCGCTGACTACGCGGCGTATCAGCTCCTGCTTATCCAGCCCGATTTTATATTCGGCTATGCCGGTGCTCACCGTAAGCTTAGCCATTCCGAACGAGCTTGACCTGTCTTCGGCGAATACGGAATATTCGACGGTTTCCTTGATTCTCTGCGCAACCACGAGCGCCTGTTTCAGCCGGGTATCGGGCAAGATTACCATAAATTCTTCGGAGCCGTAGCGCACCGCCAGATCGACCCTGCGGGTGTTATCTTTTATTATCCCGGCTATCTGCTCTAAAGCGGTGTCGCCGGCCGAATAGCCGTAAGTCTGGTTATACCAGCAGAAATCGTCGATATCCAGCATCAGCAGGCTCAAGGGGTGGCGGTAGCGCTCGGCCTGGTAAATCTCCTCGAGCAGCTGTTCGTGAAAATAACGGTGATTGAACAACCCGGTAAGGGGGTCTGCGGTAACCAGCTCGGCGTTCTTCTCCCGGAGCCTGATATTATCTATGTGCAAAGCCAGGTGCTTGCAGAGGAAATCGATTACCTTTAAATCATCCTCGGTAAAAATGTCCGAATTCTTTCTATCGGTCAAGCTCAACACGCCTATTACTCCGTCTTTTGTTCCGCCGGAGCATTCGCCCCTTTCGGGATTCGATTTTACGGGGACTATAACGAAGGATTTGGTTCTATAGCGCGCTACTCTGTTACTGTCATTCCTTAACAAATCGGGGAATTCCGTCTCCACATTCTTAACCAGCAAAGGCCTGCCCTGCTCGGCCACCCAGCCCCCAAACATCTCGCCTAATTTTAACCTGGCGGCGCTTGCGGAGACATTAAGCCCGCAGGACGCCTTGACGAATAATTCTTTGTTTGCCCGGTCGAACAGCATAAAAGAGACGCGGCTCGCCGTGAATATCTCGGCTATCTTGTTTACGAAAAAGCCAATCACGCGGTCCGTGTCGGAAAAAGCGCTCATCTGGACGCCTATTCCCGAAAGAGCTTCGGGCAAACCCGGTCGCTGACTTAAATTGGCTTTTCTTTCTCATTCCATTTTGTTTTGATTATATCTTTTAATTATAGCGCTAT
>JBDRTM010000319.1:0-6955 GCA_043824065.1 Planctomycetota bacterium
AAAAGACGGCGGTTCTGCGATATTGGGACGGGAAGCATGGGAATAACGAACAAGGAATTTCGAATGTCGAAATTGATATTAGGGTGGGAAATTTAGTGCTGCAAACTCGCGGTAGTATTTTTTTGCGGCGGCATTCCGCCAGAGGCGGATAAACTCCGGCCTTAGCGGCTTGGCGACATTGGGAAATTTAGAGCGGCAAAATCACCATAGTATTTTTTGGCGGCGGTATCATAAGCCCTGGCTGCCTCCTTCTCCTTATCGAAGCAGCCGAAATACATCCTTTTTCCATCGACGATCAGTTGGGCTTTCCATTCTCGGCCTCGTTTGTTCCGGGAGACGCCTTTGTACTTCGAGAGGCCTGTTCTGCGCTTGCTGCTGTTCCAGCAGTTCTGCTGGCGTGTGGCCGATCTTAGGTTCGCCTTGCGGTTATCGAGGCTGTTGCCATTGATGTGGTCGCATTCCAGTCCTTCGGGAGTATGCGCTACTTCGCGGTGCATTCGGTAGGACTTTCGCTTCCCGCCTGTCTTGCACCCCTCGGATCGGACGGCGTAGAATTTGTTATAGACTCTCGCGGCAGTCCATTTGTGCTTGCTGAGCCAGTAATAATCGTCCGGGTCAACGATGGCGTATTTGCCCTGGGTCAAAGGGATGAGCCTGAAGGTATAGCCGTAGCGAATCCGCCGATATAAGAGCGCGGGAAGAACTAATATAGGTTCGAGACGGTCAGGGATGTTGATTATAATCTGAATCGCTGAGCCCTTTGATGGGTGTGAAGCACGAAATCCTAAATCCGAAATATGAAACAATATGGAAATTCACAATCCTGAATTTTCAAAACAGGGGTTTCGGGTGGGTTGGCCCGAAATCAGAGCTACTTTATACCCTTCAGGGTAGTAAATTCCCGCGAGTAAAATCATAAACTATTATTGTAAAGCTACTTACCCGCGCACAAACGGGAATTATCAATCAAGAGCACTATAAGAGCAGCCCCTCCTTCGACTGAGCTCAGGACAGGCTCTATAATTAGAGCTATCTGCGTGTTTGATGCGAAAAAAGTGGTGCCCGGAATGAAAACTGGTGAGTTAAGTCGTTGTCAAAAAAGAAGTAAAAAAAATCTTGGAATTTTGGATTTTTGCTTATAGGTATCAGCGTATTTGATTGAAAACTTGCGGATATTTTACCTATTTTGGCACATAAGGTCACCCTTTCAACGAGCCTATCCTTGCTTACTTTTCAAGTAAGTATCAGCGTATTTGATTGAAAATCGTGTCGTTCGATACCCGCGGTCTTTTGTGTAATCTGCTCTTGCCCCGCACCAATCAGGTGCGTAGAGCACTAAGAGCCTCGGCTCACGCCGTTTTGGTGCGGGACGAGTCTGCGGTGTCCGGACACGAGCAAATGCGGGGAAAAACTCTTGTAAGCTGTGACGGTAATACGATAGAATGAGCCGGTCTCAGAAATCCAACTGGGCGTATGGCCCTATCAAAATGTTAGCCAGATACCGGGAGGTTGACTATGAAGTGGATGCTCCGAAGTTTGATAATTATTGCTTTTGCCCTTTGTGTTGCTCAGGCCTATGGCATTGAAGGCGTCGAAATTGTTCCGGATGTTGTATATGGGCATAAGCACGGCATGGCCCTGACATTCGATGTGTACAGGCCCAAACAGGAGGCCAATGGTGTGGGGATTCTGTTTATGGTCAGCGGCGGCTGGCGTTCCAGGTGGCGTCCGCCGGAACAAAGCATCGGCTGGTTCAAGCCGATGTTAGACAAAGGCTTTACCGTGTTTGCCGTACGTCACGGCAGCAGTCCGAAGTACGTGATTCCGGAAATCATTGAGGACGTACGCCGCAGCGTGCGTTTTATCCGCCTGCGGGCGAAAGATTTCGATGTTGACCCCGAGCGATTGGGTGTTGCCGGTGCCAGTGCCGGTGGACACTTGTCTTTGATGCTGGGCACGGCTTCCGACAATGGTGATCCCAACTCGAAGGATGAAGTTCTTCGCGTCAGCGACCGGGTTGCCGCCGTGGTGGCTTATTTTCCGCCCACCGATATCCGTCCGTTGGTCAACAAGCTGCCCGATTACCCGGCCCTGAACTTCGAAGAAGAGAAGGCGGCGGCCTGTTCGCCCTTGTTGCATGTCTCCAAGGACGACCCGCCCACGCTACTTATCCACGGTGACAAAGATGAGCTGGTGCCGCTCGAGCACAGCGAAAATATTCTCGTGGAATTCAAGAAACATAAAGTAACCAGTGAGCTGCTGGTTATCAAGGGTGCCGGTCACGGCTTCCGAGGTGAAGACGGCGAGCTTGCCGCCGATTCGCTGGTTGCGTGGTTCGAAAAGCATTTGCTCAAGAAGTGAATCGAGGTGGCTGTCCCCCGAAAAACCCGGTTCGTTTTGTTACTTAGTTCCTGTTGCGGAAAGCAAAAACCTACGATGTCACCCCTGCCCCTGCTTTCGCAGGGGTAAACTTGTCCCCGCGAAAGCGGGGAGCAGGGGTCCAGAGCGAAAAAGCTGGAGTCCCGCTTCCGGGCTTGTTGAAAAAGTCGAGATTGCGTCGTCGCTACGCTCCTCGCAATGACAAAAAGTGCATTTTCAGGTCATTGCGAGCGATTCGAAGAATCGCGCGGCAATCTCAAAACGTCCCTTTTAGACTTTGGCAACAGCCCCTTCCGCGGGAATGACAAATACTGTTTCTGCAACAGAAACTAATTAATCGAGGACAATCTCATCCTGATAGGCCGGAACAGCTACATGCCAGCCGGTTTTCTGCCTGACGTAATCGCCGAAATGGTTTGCGCTTTCAGATTCGCCGTGTACGACAAAAAGTTTTCTGGGAGGCACTTCCAATGTGCTCAACCATTTGAAAAGCTCGTCCCTGTCCGCATGTGCTGAAAAACCGTTTATCCGGACAATTCTTGCCCTGACCGGATAGTCCCGGCCGAGGATTCTAACCTGTTTTTCGCCGTCAACGATTCGTCTGCCGAGTGTGCCGAACGCCTGATAGCCTACGAACATTATTGTGTTCTGTGGGCGGGTGATGTTGTTGACCAGGTGGTGTTTTACCCTGCCGCCTGTACACATCCCGGAGCCTGCAATGACAATAACCGTGCCTTTTATGTGGTTAATTGCCTTTGACTCCTCGGCCCTGCCTGCCAGCTCCAGTCCGGGCAGGTCAAAAGGAGATTTATGCCGTTTGACAAATTCTGTCATCTTTTCATCAAACAACTCAGCGTGATGTTTGAAAACCTTGGTAACCCTCGTAGCCATCGGACTGTCCAAGAAAATCTTCAATTGTGGTATTGTTCCTTCAAGGAGTAATTCGTTAATATAATATAGAACCTCCTGCGAGCGTTCGAGAGCGAAGCTTGGGATGATAATATTACCACCGGCTTTTCTCGTTGAGTTTATCACCTCACCAATCAGCTTCTTAATATCTCCGGTATGCTCATGTACTCTATCGCCATAGGTGGACTCAATGAGAACGTAGTCAGCCTTGTCAAAAACTGTCGGGTCGCAAACGATAGGTCTGTCAGGCCGGCCGATGTCACCAGAGAACAAGATTATCCTTTCCTGGCCCTCCTGTCGTACTTTTACCCTTATGATGGAAGAGCCGAGGACGTGACCGGCGTCATAGAAAGTCGCTTCCACTCCATCGCCAATATCGATGGACTTGCGGTATTCAACCTGCGAAAAAAGTGGTAAGCAGGCCTCCGCGTCTTGGGTAGTATAAAGCGGGACCACCGGATACGGGCCTTTTCGACCTTCCCGCTTATGTCTTTTGCGCTTATACTCGGCGTCCTCTTCCTGTATCTTGGCCGAATCTAATAATATTATCTGTACAATCTCCGCAGTGGCAGCGGTACAGTATATCTTACCTTTGAATCCCTCCCGGACCAGCTTGGGCAATAAGCCGCAATGGTCCAGATGAGCGTGAGTTAAAAGGACAGCGTCAATACTATCTGGCGGCGGGTCGAATGGCTCCCAGTTTCTTGCCTTAAACTGCCGTTCCTGAAAGAAGCCGCAATCCACAAGAAGCCTGGTGCCATTGGCCTGTAACAAGTGTCGCGAACCCGTAACGTTCTGAACTGCACCGAGAAACTTTACCTTCAACCGCATACTGTGCCTCATTGTATAAACGTTGATTTTTAGAGAAAAGATTCTACAGACACTCAGGGACAATGTCAAACAAAGAACCTGGACATTTTAGCTAATATATCGTGAAGCCCTTCGGCTGCGCTCAGGACAGGCTCCTTCGACTCAACTCAAGGTAAACTGTGAAGAGTATCTCGTATTGCGAAAGAAATTAAAATATGAAATTGCGGAGACTTTCGGAGATTGTAATGACCTAAAATGCAAGTGAGATAATGTACGTAGTCCTTTTGATTAGTCAAAAGGACTATGAGCTTTATAACAGACGAATCAATATAGTGATTGTCGGATATACCGTGACAGGTTTTAGTTTGTAGGTTGGGGCTTGCCCCACCATTTTGTTATTCTCCAAAAGACTCAATGTCAATTTTAATAACTTCCTCAAAATCATTACTTCTGCCGTAAAATCCTTCTCTGACATATCGTTGATATGTTGACCACGGCCAATCTTCAACCTTACGAACCAATCCATGTTTGACCGGATTATAATGGATATAATCGACATGGCGCTGAAGGTCATTCTCATCTAAATGCAATTGGTATAACCTGTTTCTGCCGACCAACCGATTGCAAATATTCTTTGCTAAACATACCTTTTATTGTCGATGTGATTGTGTTTTGCGAATATCGTCTCTTAAGCACTGTTCGGCATAATGACATATCTTATCGACATCGTTTTGGTGGGGCAAGCCCCACCCTACATTTACTGAGTTTTGGTGGGGCAAGCCCCACCCTACATTTACTATTTTGGTGGGGCAAGCCCCACCCTACATTTACTGAGGTTGTTGCGGAGACCTCACAATTAAAGCGAGCACCGAGCATCAAGCAACGAGGAATTTTCGATCAAAAAAAGCCGGTAGTCAAAATAAAGGAAAAGTTGTAATCAGAAATGCTATTAGTTATAATGTTCATCCGGATAGTGTAATATAACTGCTGATTGCAGAAGCAAGGAAGGTAGTTTCGGTATGGATAGCAGGAGTTCCAGGGATGGTTGTTCTGGTAGGAATAGATGAAGCCGGCTTTGGTCCGATTCTGGGGCCGTTGGTCGTATCGTCGAGCACTTTTTCGCTGCCACACCATATTTTGACATCAGACCTGTGGCAGATTTTGCAAAAAAGTGTCGGCAGCAGGCGAAAACATCTCGCGGGGCGAATGCTCATTACCGACAGCAAGAAGGCTTACAGCAGAGCTGTGGGAATCAAGCATTTAGAGCGGACGGTCCTGGGGGCCTTGAAGTGTCTCGATAAAGAGCCGGCCACGTTGACCGAACTTATAGAATTATTATGTCCGAGCTGCCTTGAGCGAATAAGTGCTTATCCGTGGTACGAGGATGCCGGAAGTTATCGCCTTTCGGCTGATGCTGCTGACAGGGCAATTGTCTCGGCGGTCCTGGCCGACGATATGGCCTCAAACGGTATCGAACTGCTGGAACTGAAAAGCTATTGTCTGGACGTTGGGTACTATAACAAGATGGTGGCTTCGGTGAAGAACAAAGCTAATGTTCTTTTTACCGCAACGTCGCGGCTTATAAAGCGGGCTTTTGATAATTTTGCGGGGGATGATTTGCAAATTATGGTCGATAGGCAAGGGGGACGGGTCCGCTATCGAAAACCTCTGCAGCGAATGTTTAGCGATATGGAATTGAGGATTATCCGTGAGAGTCCAACGGCCAGCAGTTATGAATTGCGAGGGGGCGGTAAAGGTATGCGTCTGCATTTTGTAGTCGGTGCTGACGAGCGATTTTTACCGGTATCGTTAGCGTCGATGGTAAGCAAATATATGCGGGAGCTTTTGGTCCACAATATCAACCGTTATTTTGCCGGTTTTCATTCTGATTTGAAGCCTACGGCGGGATACTGGAAAGATGGTTTGCGTTTTATCGAGGACCTGAAAACAAATATTCCTCAGCTTCAGGTAGATATGGAGCAGCTTGTTCGCTGCCGATGATGGGAGTAATATAAATAAAGTGTTGACAATGTGAGCTGCCGGAGATAAATAAACGGCGCGAACAATAATATTTTTTTAAGGAGTAAAAAGATGTCAATTCAAAGAATGTGTACAGTTTGTGTGCTCGCCGGTTTGATGTTAGCTATGTGCGGCTGTGGCAGACCTACCATTATAGGTAGTGATGCCGCTGTTTATTCAGGCGGCAAACTTTACGCTGTGGCCGGCAAGGATTTGAACAGCGTGTATCTGGCGACACAAAAGGCTCTAAAACAATTGGAGTTAGAGGTTGTTGAACAGGCCAAAGATATCTTTATAGCAAAAATTGTCGCCAAAGCTGCGGATGGTAAGAAAATCACGATATGGATTGAGCCGGGGCCGGGCGATAGCAGCGAGCTTAGCATTAGAACAGGCAAATTAGGGGGCAACGAGGAGAGGTCACGAGTTGTTTACAAGCAGATACAGCAAAACCTTGCAGCTGGTTCCGGCAAGTAGCAACTGAAGTTATTCAAAATAGAGGTTAGGCATATATTATTTAGGAAAATCAGCTTTTTCGATTTTCTTAAATAATTAGCTAACTTCTTATTAGGCAATGGCATACTGTTTGAAAAGAAAAAATCAAAGAACAATTTTTCCTTTCCAAAGTATGCCTAACCCGGGCGAGCCGGAACCAAACAGGCGACTAAAAGGCTGACGCCTTAACGAAACCGCCTTCTGTTGCTAAACATCTGTCTGATTCACACGACCGCAATCTCCCTCCCACCCTCTTTCGAGGGAGGGAGATTGCTTTCTCTGTTACTAAAAAGCTTCGCCTCTGGTACCGGGTCGATCAAACGCCACGCCAAATAACGACGATTTG
>JBDRTM010000320.1:0-8942 GCA_043824065.1 Planctomycetota bacterium
CAACTGAGCAAACTGCTTTAGCAGCATCTGTTAATGATGGCCGCAATATAGGCGGGATAATCGTACCTGGGGTGCGAGTCGGTGACTACACGTTTGGCATGAGCGAAGATGACGTGTTGAAAAGTCTGGGAAAGCCAAAGGCGATTTTCTACGGAGAGGAAAGGTACACTCTCGGTAATCTTCCGAGAAAGTATTATATGCACTTTGGTGATGTTTCCTTCCTGATAGTTGACGATTCGGTCAAAGAGATTACTGCGATAAGCCCTTATTACAAATTCGACAATGGATTGGGAGTCGGTGATTCGGAGCAGAAAATCAAACAAGCCTTTGGGAACGACTTCCACCTTAAAGAAACTAAATGGAAAGATTTTCTCTCCTACGAGGATAAAGGCCTCGTGTTTGAAATCAACAAGCAGGACAGAACGGTCATGGAGATCGGTGTTTCCCCCATCGAGAGCTCAAAATCTTATAAAAAAGCGGATATTGTTGGCAAGATAATCGTACCCGGCCTGCGAGTTGGTGATTATACGTTTGGCATGAGCAAAGAAGATGTGTTGGAAAGTTTGGGAAAACCTAAGGCGATTTTCTACGGGGATAAAAAGTACACTCTCGACAATCTTCCGAGACAGTATTTTATGCACTTTGGTGACGTTTCGTTTCATATAGTTAATGATTCGGTCAAAGGGATTACTGTGCTAAGCCCTTCTTATAAATTACCCAATGGATTGAGAGTTGGTGATTCGGAGCAGAAAATCAAAAAAGCCTTTGGCAAAGATTTCCGTATCGAGGAAAGCCAGTGGAAAGATTTTCTCTCCTACAAGGATGAAGGCCTCATGTTTGAAATTCACAAACAGGACAGAACGGTCATGGAGATCAATGTTTCGTCCCTCCCGGGCTCAGAATCTTACAAAAAAGCACATATCCCTCCGACCAGTTACATCAACGAGCAGGGCCGTATTGTTGACAAGACCGATTATCCATTTGTTAATGACCCAAAAGTTATCGGCGGATGGAAAAGTGTAGATTTTGTCCGTGAGATAAACCAGTTCAATCCCGCTGAGAAAAGCTGGAAAGGCGGCCTTCACCTCAATCATCTTATTTTTGAAGAAGTCGGTAATATTCCCCGCAGTAAACTTACCTGGACAAAAGGTTTGGTACTTAGTGAAGATAAGGCAAGCAAGTATATCATCAAGGAAATAGATGGTTCAGCTTATATGTTCTTCGAGTGGAAAAGCGGTGATTATACAAGTCGCTATATGAAACCCTTTTATTATGTTCTGAAGAAAGTCTCAACTGAAGGCTTAAAGTTCGAGCCAATGTACGGCAAAAAAGCAGATATCCCTGCGACCAGTACTATAAACGAGCAGGGTCGTATTGTTGACAAAATCGATTACCCCTTCGTAAATGACTCTCAAGTCATAGGAACCTGGAAAAGTGTAGATTTTGTCAGTGAGATGGAAGAATTCAAGGCCGGCGAGAAACAATGGGAAGGCAGAGAGCTATATCTCAAAGAGCTTATCTTCCTGCCGAATGGCAAGACGACTGAAAATTGGAGGACCTGGACAAAAGGACTTGTATTCCATTCAGGTGATAAAACTGCCAGTAAATACACCATTAAAAAAATTAAAGGTTCGACCTACATGTTCTTTGAATGGAAAAGCGGCGATTATACCATGCGCTATAGAAAACCTTCATATTATGTTCTGAAGAAAGTCTCATCAGAAACCGCAGGACTCGCCAAAGCGTGGGCTTCTCTACCAGACGATGATGAATTTGCCAGAAAACTTCCGGCAAAAATTGAACAATTGGATGTTGATACAGCAGGCCTTGAACGAGTGAAAGAGATTTTCGGCAAACCCGCTCAATATATCTGGGGCAAAGAAACCTTTAAAGAAGATAACTTGCCCAGACAATATATCCTGGTTTATCCGAGCAGCTTTCGTATATACATGCGTGAAAACCAGATCGTTGAGCTTCGACACGAATCCGGTTCCAACTATGTCTTCCGTGACAAACTACGGTCCGGCTCAACGCTTGATGAAGTTTTCGAGGTAATAGGGCATCCTAAAAAAATTGTCGTGGGCGAAAAAAACTTATTCGAAGACGGTGTTCTGTACAAAGATATCGATGGCAGAAAGGGGCATTGTTATTATGCCCGCTCCGACCAGAACGTCCGCTTATGGTTCTTAGACTACAAAATAATCGCTATCTATATGACTCGCAGCGACTATTAGGCATGAGCAGCACCGAAAAAGGGATATCTTGGCCTTGAGCTTAATGACAAGCTCCTTCATGTCGATGGATGGCTCGGGGGTAAGGCAATTGACGAGTACAAACGCTTCTGACATGAGGTAGACAAGCGTTTTGTGAATGACCGCTTATCATTTCATGTGCGACAGAGTACTACTTTCGTGGACAAAGACGGGTAGGCGATGACAACTTTACGCTGATTTCTTTTTGTCTTTTGCGGCGGATTTGGCTTTTTCGGTGGGCTTTGATTCTTTGGATTTGGTTTCTGCTGTCTTGGTTTCGGATTCTTTTTTTCCTGTGTCTTTGTCGGTGGTCTTTTTCTCGTTTTCTTGAGCTTTTTTATAGCCTTCGCTTCTGTAATCGGTCTGATAGAATCCCGAGCCTTTGAAGATTACTCCCGCTCCGGCACCGATTAGCCGTTTCAATTTTCTTTTTTTGCACTTTGGGCATGTGCGCAGAGGTTTAGCTGTTATACTCTGAAAGCGTTCAAACTCACATCCACAGCTCTCACATATATAATCATAAGTCGGCATTTTCGTTATATCCCAGCATATCGAGGGTCAAAACACTCTGCTTAAAAAACTTACATTTTGTGTCTTGTTTTGAATTTTGTATTTTGGTAATTCGTATTTGTTTCGTTCCCGCTTTCGCGGGAATGACACCCCTGCTTGTCGCTGGCAGGGGTCGATATTCGGATTTCGGATTTATACGACATACGCAATACGCATCACGCAATACGCAATGCGATACTACTCCACCTCGGTTCCGTCCTCTGTCTTCTGTCCTCTGTCTTCTGTCAGTTTATTAACAATCACTTTGCTTGGTCGAATAACTCGGCCGTTGAGTTTGTATCCCTTTTGAAACTCTTCCAGAACAATATTATCTTCCTCCTCCGGCTCAGTCTTTTGCATCATTGCTTCGTGCAGGGCCGGGTCAAAATTTTCGCCCGGTGCCTTTATCTGCTCTACGCCGTGCGATTTTAAGATATCGAGCATCTGGTCGTAGATAATCCGGATGCCTTTGACAAATACGTCCGCATTCTCCGCTGAGTCCGCATTTTGAAGGGTATGTTCGAAATTATCCAGAGCCGGCAGCAAGGTTTTTATTATCTTTTCTTTTTCGTAGCAAATCGTATCGGCGATCTGTTTAGGGACTCGTTTTTGGAAATTCGCATAGTCGGCGCTGATGCGTTGGTATTGAGCGAAAACATTGTTTGCGTACTCTTTCCAAACACTATTCTTTGCCTTTTCGATCTCAAGTGCATACTTGAGGTCATCCTTTTCTTTATCTCGTATGTTTACCAAATGTTTCTGTTCTTTTTCTAATACTTCTGAGAGATGTTCCTTGCCCAGTGGAAGTAGTTTGTCTAACAAGACATAGAGGTCTGCTAGCTCATTTTTTCTTTGCTGTTCTTGTCTTTCTTCTTTTGGTTTTTCTTTTCTCTTCTGTTTCATCGGCGGTTACCAAAATGTTTTTTCAGTTTCTCGAAAAAGTGATTGGATTGTGGAGAAACGTTTTTATTTTCGCTTTTGGCGAATTCTCTCAGCAGCTCTTTTTGTTTTGCGTTTAGTTTCACAGGTGTTTCGATAGTAATTTGCACGAGCTGGTCGCCGGTTCTCCGCGTTCTTATATTCGGCAGGCCCTGGCCTTTTATTCTAAAGACGCTTCCATACTGTGTTCCCGGTGGGATTTTCAATCCTTGTGTGCCGTTCAGACTTGGCACGTCAACAGTTGTCCCTAAAACAGCCTGTGTAAAGCTTATGGGCACAACCGCAATCAAGTTATTTCCATCGCGTTGCAAAAATTCGTGTGGCTTTATTCTGACGTAACAGTAAAGGTCGCCTTTTGGCCCACCGCCCCGGCCGGGCTCACCTTCGCTGGCGACTCTTATACCCTGTCCTTCGTGGACACCGGGGGGGATTTTGATGTTGACGACTCTCTTCTTTGGCACTCTGCCGCTGCCTTTGCATTTCCTGCAGGGATTGCTAATGACCTGTCCGCTGCCGCCGCATTGCCGGCAGGTCGAGACCATCTG
Organism: Planctomycetota bacterium; assembly: GCA_043824065.1. Classification (GTDB taxonomy): domain Bacteria; phylum Planctomycetota; class Phycisphaerae; order Sedimentisphaerales; family Anaerobacaceae; genus NIOZ-UU13. The sequence goes on from JBDRTM010000320.1 coordinate 4,286, forward strand.
GAAGAACCCGCCGCCTCTTGCAACCTGACCACTTCCGCCGCAGATTGGACATCGCCCCGGCTTGCTTCCTTTGGCACAGCCGTTGCCCCTGCATTCGCCGCATATATCCTGGCGGGTAAATTCGATGGTTTTCTCAGCGCCTTTGGCGATGTCGTTGAGCGTCAACTCCACGGCAGTTTCCAAATCGTAGCCGCGGGTAGGCCCTGCCCGCCGGCTTGACCTTCTGCGTCCCCCGAAGATACCGCTGAAGAAATCCTCGAAGCCGAACATACTGAAGATATCTTCGACGTTCATTCGCGAGAAGTCATGCATGCCGGCTCCGCGAAGACCTTCATGTCCGAACTGGTCATAACGCTGCCGCTTCTCGGTGTCGCTCAGGACCTCGTAGGCCTCGGCGCATTCTTTGAAGTTGGCCTCGGCCTTTTTATCACCCGGATTCTTGTCCGGATGATGCTTCATCGCCATACGCCGATATGAGCGTTTAATATCGTCGGCAGAGGCGTTCTTGCCTACGCCTAAAACTTCATAATAATCCCGCTTGGCCATAATATCGTAAAGTGAGCTAAAGTGCCTAAAGTGACAGCAAAGCTGTCATTCTGAGCGAAGCGAAGAATCTCATCATTCGCAGGCCAGATCCTTCGGCTTCGCCTCAGGATGACACATAAGTGTCACTTTAGGCACTTAAAACTTCTTATCTTACCGATCCTGCTATTGGCTCTTCGTCTTCATCTTTTAATTCTGTTACTAACACATTGGTAGTCAGCATCAGGCCGGCTACCGAAGCGGCCATTTCTAATGCGGTTCTGGCAACCTTTGCAGGGTCGATGATGCCGGCTTTGAACATATCGACGAACTGTCCTGTATTTGCGTCATAGCCTATGTTCTTGCCTTTTTCGAGAAGTTTAGCAACGACCACATCGCCTTGTCCACCGGAGTTTTCAACAATTTGAGTTGTTGGTGCTTTAAGCGCATTGATTACAATGTCAAAGCCGATTTTTTCATCGCCTTTGGCCCTTGCTCTGGCCTTTTCTACCTCTGGGATGGCTCGCAGGAACACGATACCGCCGCCTACGACAACGCCTTCCCCGGCCGCTGCTCTTGTGGCGTGCAGCGCATCTTCCAGCAGGTCTTTGCGCTCTTTCATTTCCGTTTCGGTTGCGGCGCCCGCTTTGATAACGGCTACTCCGCCGGTCAGCTTGGCTAAGCGTTCCTGTAATTTTTCGCGGTCATAGTCGCTGGTTGTCTTTTCAATTTGATTGCGGATTTGCTTGCAGCGGGCGGTAATGTCTTTCTTTTTGCCGGCCCCTTCGATTATTGTCGTCGTTTCCTTATCCACGACGATTTTTTTGGCCTGGCCCAATTGCGAAAGCTCGATGCTTTCGAGCTTGATTCCCAAATCTTCGGTAATCACCTGCCCGCCGGTCGAGATACCTATATCGGCCAGCATCGCTTTTCTGCGGTCACCGAAGCCGGGCGCTTTCACCGCACAGGTCTTCAAAATACCTTGCAGCCGATTAATAACTAATGCGGCTAATGCCTCACCTTCAACGTCTTCTGCAATAATCAGCAGCGGCCTGCCCACTTGAGCAACCTTTTCAAGCAGAGGGATAAGCTCGCGAACGTTGGATATCTTCTTTTCGTGCAGCAGAATAAAGGCGTCTTCGAGGACAGCTTCAAGGGTGTCGGCGTTAGTCATAAAATACGGTGACATATAACCCTTATCGAACTGCATGCCTTCAACTACGTTCAGCTCGTTTTCCATTCCTTTGCCTTCTTCGACCTCGATAACACCGTCACTGCCGACCTTATCGATTGCATCGGCTAAGATTTCACCGACCAACGGGTTGTTGTTTGCACTGATGGTTGCGACCTTTGCAATGTCACTGTGGCCTTTTACGGGTACGCTCACCGATTGGATGAATTTCGTAACAGCTTCGGCTGCTTTGCTGATTCCCCGCTGAATGGCCATCGGATTCACACCGACCGTTACGTACTTTAGCCCTTCGGCGTAGATCGCTTCTGCCAAGACAGTTGAGGTTGTGGTGCCGTCACCGACAACGTCGGAAGTTTTGCTGGCCACCTCATTGATCATCTTTGCGCCCATGTTTTTGAATGGTTCGGGCAGCTCGATTTCCTTGCTGACCGTGACACCGTCCTTGGTTACCTTCGGAGAGCCCCAGCTTTTTTGCAGAATGACGTTTTTGCCGGTTGGCCCAAGTGTAACCTTCACCGCTTCTGCTAATTGCGACAGACCATCTTTGAGCTGAGCTCGTGCTGTATCGTCAAACATTAATTGTTTTGCCATTTCTTATCACCTCTTATTATTTTGTTATGCTTTTACCTTTTTCTTTGTGCCTTTGTGCCTTTGCCGCTGATTTCATTTTTCAACAATTCCGAGAATGTCACTTTCTCGCAGAATTACATATTTCTCGCCGTCGATTTCGATTTCGTTGCCGAGGTATTTTGCATAAATAACTTCGTCTTTTTTCTTTACAGACATCTTGCTTCGCTTGCCGTTATCGAGCAGTTTGCCTGGGCCGATAGCTATTATTTTACCTATCTGCGGTTTTTCTTTTGCAGTGTCCGGCAGAATGATTCCGCCGGTCGTTTTCTCTTCGGCCTCTGATTGTTTGATTACAATTCTGTCATCCAGGGGTTTAAGCTTCATAACTCACTCCTTATCTATTTTGGTTCTACTTTTTAATTTCTCATTTACCTTATTATGGAATACCGCGTGGCATCCTCAAACTCTGGCCTGAACTCGTCGAAGGCTTGTTTGGGGGGTGTTAGGAACCATTCCGGTTTTCTTCCTTACATCATACCACCCATACCGCCCATGCCCATACCGCCGCCCATACCGCCGCCCATACCTGGGCCGCCAGGAGGCATTTCATCTTTTTCCTTGGGCTTTTCGGTAACCAGGCAATCCGTCGTCAGCAGCAGGCCGGCTATGCTCACAGCGTTTTGAAGAGCAATTCGGGTAACCTTTGCCGGGTCAAGTATGCCGGCTTTCAGCATGTCCTCGTATTTATCTGTATCAGCGTTATAGCCGAAGCCGCCTTTGCCTTCAGCCACTTTGTTGACTACGAGGTTTGGGGTTGCCCCTGCGTTGTATGCGATATAGTAGCACGGCATTGAAAGCGCCTTTGCAAGAATATCGGCGCCGGTTTGCTCATCGCCTTTGAGTTTCAGCTTTCTCACCGCATCGATACAGCGGATTAGAGCTACGCCTCCGCCCGGCACGATACCTTCTTCGATAGCTGCTCTGGTGGCGTGCAGGGCGTCTTCGATTCGGGCCTTTCTTTCTTTCATTTCCACTTCGCTTGCAGCGCCGACATTGATTTGAGCGACACCGCCGGTAAGTTTAGCCAATCGTTCCTGGAGCTTCTCACGGTCATAGTCACTGGTTGTAATTTCTATTTCGTCCTTTATCTGCTTGATTCTGCCGTTGATACCTTGCTGGCTGCCCGCACCTTCAATAATGATTGTATTGTCGTTATCGATGGTTACCTTTTTGGCTTGGCCGAGCTGTTTTACACTGATGTTTTCCATCTCGATGCCTAAGTCTTTGAAGATCGGCTCTGCACCTGTCAGTACTGCTATGTCCTGCAGCATTGCTTTTCTGCGGTCACCGTAACCGGGTGCCTTGACGGCTGCAACCTGCAGTACGCCTTTTAACTTATTGACCACCAGCGTTGCTAATGCCTCGTTCTCAACGTCTTCTGCTATTATCAGCAATGGCTTCTTGGAGTTTGCAATCTTCTCAAGCAGCGGTATGAGCTTAGCGACATTACTGATTTTCTCTTCGTAAACAAGAATAAACGGCTTTCCTAATTCGCAGACCATATTCTCAGTGTCGGTTGCAAAATGCGGCGAAAGGTAGCCGCGGTCGAATTGCATACCTTCGACGAATTCAACGGTCGTCTCAAAACTTTTGCCCTCTTCAACCGTGATAACACCGTCTTTACCGACACGCTGGAAGGCTTTAGCCATAATCTTTCCGATTTCTACATCATTATTAGCTGATACCGAGGCGATATTGATTATGTCATCGGCTTTGGTGATATCGATCGGTTTTGCCAGCGAGGACAGCTTATCAGTTACCGCCTTGGCCGCTTTTTGCATGCCGCGGTTCAGCGCCATAGCATCTGCACCGGCTGCGAGGTTTTTGTATGCTTCTTTAAACAGTGCTTCGGTGAGTACCGTGGCGGTTGTTGTGCCGTCGCCGGCGATTTTCGAGGTTTTGCTCGCAGCTTCCTTTACTAATTTAGCGCCGAGGTTCTCGTTCTTGTCGATAAGGTCGATTTCTTCAGCAACCGTTACCCCGTCTTTGGTTACGGTTGGGCCGCCCCAGCTTTTATCAATGACGGCGTTTCGGCCTCTTGGACCTAAGGTTGGTGTTACAGCTGCAGCGAGTTTTTCCACACCAGCTAATAGGCTGGCTCTTGCATCGGACTCAAATGCCAATTCTTTGACTGCCATAATTGCTTGCCTCCTTAAATTATCTGCCCTACAAAAGGTTCAATCGTTAATTTACGCATAACTTATACCAAACGTGCAAAAGATATACCAGATTTTGTACATATAGAGGGCTATTTTGACCTGTTTACGGTAAGTACCTTATTGACAGGCAATTATGGAATGTAAAAATTGAAAA
>JBDRTM010000321.1:0-7859 GCA_043824065.1 Planctomycetota bacterium
TTGATAGCAAATTGCAAAGTTATGGAATTAAGCCACTACTACTCTATGACAGTTGATTTTGTGAGTTGTCATTCCCGCGAAAGCGGGACTCCAGTTTGTTAATTGGCTGAATTCCGCATCAAACGGGAACAACCTCTATCAACAAATTAAAATGTCGTAAGGTACTACCACCTGTAAATCATTTTGTTATACTAATGGTGTGGAAATGAGCAAAATGCTCGTCTATAAAAAGGAAATCAAATCATGGCGATCAAAAGAATAAAAGTATCTAACTTCAAAAGTTTCAAAGACTTGGATCTCGAACTTGGGAACTTCAACGTGGTGATCGGTTCCAACGCTTCGGGAAAGTCCAACTTTGTACAGATATTCAAATTTATCCGAGATATAAGCAATTTGGGCCTTGATAATGCAATATCATTGCAGGGTTCGGAATATCTGACGAATATTGGCCTTGATCGACCACAGCTACTTTCTTTACAGGTTGCGGTGGCTCTAGATACATTTGAGCTCGAGGTGGCGGAATCAGTAATTGCCAGCATAAATGAAGCTGATTATGAATTTGCTTTGAGATTTGGAACTAAGATAACAGAATTTGAAATTAAGAAGGACACCTTGAATTTGCGAGCGGAGTATCTTCACTTGACAAAAGCAAAGAATGGCAAATGGAAACAGGGCAAGGCTATTGGCCATGGAAGCCTAACCATACGCAATGAGAAGGGAACACTCAAATTTAGGTTGAAACGGCCGGCGGGTGTAAAGGCAACAGGGAAAGATTTATTTCCTCCGTTTCTGCGGGAGAAATTGAAACCGAAGACCCTTTTACTTCAAGCCCCATTTTTTTTCTTTCCACCAGTCGAAAATGCTTTCAGCGATATAGCCATTTATGATTTTGATCCGAAAATGTCCAAAAAAGCTGTCCCAGTAGCGGGTAAATCTGAACTGGAAGAAGATGGAAGTAACTTATCTCTTGTGCTTAAAAGCATCGTTGAGAATACAGAAAAAAAAAGGAAATTGTCGAATTTGATAAAAGATCTGCTGCCTTTTGTTGATGACTTGGCCACAGATAAATTCGCCGATAGGTCTCTCCTATTTAAGCTGCGAGAAAGTTATTTTCCAAATGTATATTTCCCGGCATCCTTTATTTCGGACGGTACAGTAAACATCAGTGCTTTGCTAATTGCTCTATATTTTGAGGAAAAGGGTTTATGTATAATCGAGGAGCCTGAAAGGAACCTTCACCCTCACCTCATTTCTAAAGTAATGGATATGATGAAAGATGCATCAAAAAATAAGCAAATAATTATTACTACTCATAATCCAGAAGTGGTCAAGCACACCGACATAGAAAATATACTCCTTGTTTCTCGGAACAAAGAGGGTTTTTCTACTATTTCCAGGCCAAGCAAGAAAAAAGAAGTAAAAATATTCCTAAAAAATGAAATGGGGCTCGACGAACTCTATGTCCAAAATTTACTGGGGTAGTGAGACATGACCTATAAGCGATTGTGTGTTTTTCTTGAAGGCAATGATGACGAAAGATTTTTTGAAAGCATAGTAAAGCCCATACTAAGTCCCCAATACGATTTGATTCGAATATGGCAATATGCTCAAAAACCTCGCCGCAGAACAAAGAATTTTCTCAGAGCTATCAAGGCAATGAATTCTGACTATTTTTTCTTTGTGGATATAAACAATTTGCCTTGTGTTACTTCAAAAAAGGAAAATATAGGAGAGAAATATGGCGAAATAATTGACCTGAATAACATCATAGTTGTAGTAAGAGAAATAGAAAGCTGGTATCTCGCTGGCGTGAACTACAAAAACTCCAGAGGGCTGAGGATTCGCAATCTTCGTAATACTTGTAACATTACTAAAGAGCAATTCAACAGTTTGATTCCTAAGCAATTCGATTCACGTATTGATTTTATGATAGAAATCTTAAAAAGGTTTTCCATCCAGACAGCCAAGAAGAAAAATAAGTCGTTTGGTTACTTTATGGGAAAAATATAGACATTAGAACTACAAAGAATAAACAAATGGCAGATATTGATATTGAAAAATGTCAAATCACGCATTATCCGGCTGAGGTTTTAACTAAGCGAGCCGAGCCGGTCAAAGAAATTGATGATAATATTCGCAGGCTCATAGAGAAAATGACCGACATTATGCTGAAAAACAAAGGCATCGGCCTGGCAGCACCACAGGTGGGCGTACCGCTGCGACTCTTTATCATATCGCTCGACGGAACCAGAGAAAATGTTAAAGTCTATATAAACCCAACCGTTACGCCAACCGGAGAGCCTGGCTTAACAGAAGAAGGGTGCCTGTCGGTGCCGGGCGTCTTTACAAAAATTCGAAGATACAAAAAATGTAACGTTACCGCCACCGGCCTTGACGGGAAAGAGTTTACCGAACAGGCCGAAGGCCTTTACGCACGGGCTCTACAGCACGAGCACGACCATATCGAGGGAATGACCATCGCTAACCGTATGAGCCAAACCGCCAAAATCGCACACAGGAGACAGCTCAAAAAACTGACAGAAAAGAAAATGCAAAATGGCAAATGAGAGCGATGGGCGAGAAGACGATGGACGAAAGACAAAAAGGATAAGAAGTGTAAGGGAATTAGAGGTTTATAAACTGGCGTTTGAAGCCGCAATGGAAGTATTCGAGATATCGGAAAATTTTCCGAAGGAAGAGACATATTCTATGACTGATCAGGTGCGCAAAGCTTCCAGATCTGTTTGTACAAACCTTTCGGAAGGCTGGCGTAAACGAAGATACAAAGCCGTCTTCATTAACAAATTATCAGATGCAGGACAAGAAGCCGCAGAAGCGCAAACCTGGTTAGAATTTGCTTTAGCTTGTAAATATATTGACAAGAAAACATTTGAAAGGTTGGATGAGAAGTATGAGCATATAATTGCTATGTTATTTACGATGGAACAAAAAGCCGACAGTTTCTGTAATGTTCGATAGCTTGTTGTCGTCCCTCGTCCCTCATCTCTCGTCCTTCGTTCATGGTCCCTCATCCATCATAGGAGAGCTATGCAGATATTATATATAGGCAGCGGCCAATTCGGCATTGAGTGCCTGAATGTGTTGGAGCGGTCGAGCCATAGCTTGCAATTCATCGTCACTCAACCTCCACACCCGGCCGGCCGAGGCAGAAAACAGAGCCCGACACCAGTAGCCCGTTGGGCGAATACCAATTCAGTACCTTTTGTTGAAACAGACGACGTAAACACTCCTGGGGTGATGGGAAAGATAGCTGATTATAAGCCGGACCTGATTGTGGTAATTGCATTCGGGCAAAAAATCGGCAATGAGTTGATAAATCTACCGCCAAAAGCCGCTATAAATGTCCACGCCTCTTTACTTCCAAAATATCGCGGAGCTGCACCGATAAACTGGGCCATAATCAAAGGCGAAACCAAAACCGGTATCAGTATAATCACATTAGCTGAAAAAATGGACGCGGGCCAAATCCTGGCACAATCACAAACCAACATCGCTCCTGATGAAACAGCCGGCCGACTACACGACAGACTGGCCCAAATAGCAGCACCGTTATTGCTCAGTACAATTGGCCAGATCGCTAACAATACTGTTACCTATACCGAGCAGGACCATTCCGAAGCTACCCTTGCGCCGAAGCTGAAAAAATCTGACGGCTATATCGACTTTAACGAACCTGCCCAGTCTTTGGAAAGAAAGATACGCGGTTTTTGGCCCTGGCCCGGCGCCTCGGCAACTTATCTGTCCAAGAAGACCAACAAATCTATACGCGTAAATATCGCAATGGCAGAAGCAGTAGAGGCCTCAAATCCCACCGGCTTATCGGTGGGAACGCTTGCCGAAAACCTAAATGTAACCTGTGGTACAGACGCCTTAAAAATTACAAAAATCAAGCCGGCAGGCTCACCTCTTATGGATTTCAAAGATTTCGTCAACGGCCGGCAAACCCTGCCCGGCGATTTGTTTATGAAGATAGAAAAGTAAAATATGGCCGGCCAAAGACCTAAATCTGCTCGCCCCCGCGTCTCCCGACGCCAGTCGGGGCGGGGGGCACGCTCTATCGCAATAGAGGTACTGAACCAGTGTGACCCAAAAAGCAATTACGCCGGCCCGATACTAAACAAGCTGTTGCACGAAACCGACCAGAAACAACGAGCCACCGACCTTGTCCTTGGAACGATAAGAAACCGCAGTGCAATCGATACAGTGATAGCCGCATTCTCCCGTCGACACGTCGAAAGGATATCGGACAAACTGCTCAACATCATCCGGATCGGGACCTACGAGCTTGTATATTCACCTGCGACCGGTCAGCATTCCATTGTCAACGAAGCGGTCGAGAACGCCAAAGCCATCGCGCCGCAAAAGCAGGCCGACTTTGTAAATGCCGTCCTGCGTAAAATCACAAGACATATAACAAATCGCCAAATCCAGTTGCCGCAGGCCGATTCCAGATGCACGCTTGCTATCACACCTTTGACAGGCTGCGAATTCGACAAGGACTTTTTGCCTGACCCTGAAGCTTTGCCGGCCGATTACCTGAGTACCGTTTGTTCGCTGCCCAAATGGCTCGTAACCGACTGGCTCGACGAATTCGGCGCAGAATTGACCCGGCAGATTTGTTTAGCATCCAATCGCAGGCCCACTATCTACCTCAGACCCAATAGCTTAAAGACAACAACAAAGGATTTAGCTGAAAAATTTCGACAGGCGGATATCGGCTTTCAAATCGTCGATGTTCGATGCTCGATGCTGGACGCTCGTCGAGAATCGAGAATCGAGAACCAGGAATCGAGCATGATAAAAATCAAAAGTCCCCGAGCGGTAACACAGCTTCCCGGCTTTGCAGAAGGTCTGTTTACAGTTCAGGATATTACAGCTTCGCAGGCGGTAAGGATTCTCAAGCCGAAATCGGACTGGACGATACTCGACCTCTGCGCCGCACCGGGTGTAAAAACAACACAGTTAGCTGAAGCTACCGGCGATTCGGCAACGATTATTGCGACCGATATTGACGCCGAACGCCTTAAAAAAGTCAAAGAAAATACGCACCGCCTCGGCATAAAAAGCATCGATATTGTTCCGTATAAGGAACTTCTTAATTCTCAATTCAAAATTCCAAATTCTAAATTCGATTGCGTCCTCCTGGATGTGCCCTGCTCCAACACCGGCGTATTGGCCAGACGCATCGAAGCACGCTATAGGATAAAGACAAAGGCAATAAAAGAGCTGGCCAAAACACAAAGCGAACTGCTGAATACCGCAGCACAAATGTTAAAACCTTACGGAAAAATCTGCTACAGCACCTGCAGCATTCAAAAGGACGAAAACAATGACCTTGTTAGAGACTTCCTGCAGAAAAATCGCAACTTCGAGCTTGAATCCGAAAGGCTGACCCTCCCGTTGGCAAGAGAATTCGACTGTGATGGTGGATATACAGCAATAATCATCGAAACATAATGACAAGTATCGAGTATCGAGCATCCAGCATCGAGTTTTTTTGAATTTACAAACCCAATTCACAGCTTTTCCACAAAATAAACTTACGATGTGCAAAACCTGTTAAAAACAAATTTTTTTTATGCGCAAAGTCAATACTGACAGCAACCTCTATCAAGTGGAAAAGAAATTTCCCAAAACGCAATTGATTTGTTTTTTCGTTGCCCAATAATAGCCTTGAAGTTCGATGCTCGATGCCGGATGCTCCTCGAGTATCGAGTATCGAGAATCAAGTATCGAGAAATAAAACCCTGGCACCGGGAGAATACTAATGCAGAGCACAATCACGGATGAGAGTTCTCGTACAGCGGCGTCTCAGATAAGTGCTATTAACGAAGCTCTTGCTGAGAAAGTGGGTCCGAAGAAGTTTCGAATCTGGTTTAAGAATTCAACTAATATGACACTTGCCGACGGATATTTGAAGGTTGGTGTGCCGAATCTTTTTATAGCAAGCTGGATTGAAAACCATTTTTTGAATGAAATTACCCAGGTGGTTCGGGCAGTTACCGGCAACAAAACAAAGATTACCTTCGCCATCGACCCGGAGCTTTCCGGCCACCAGAGGCGAACACAACTGGATTCGCAGCCCCCGCTTGTTGTTGGCGGGGGTCGGACTCGATCCTCGGGGCGACTGAGCTCCCCGAAGTCGATTCTTGATTCTCGACGAGCATCGAGTAGCCGGCATCGAGCATCCAGAAGACTCAAGCTGAGTCTGGTTACATTCGTTGTAGGCTCCTCAAATGAGCTGGCCTACAACGCCGCCAAAGCGGTCGTAAATGAACAACAAAGCCCTTTCAATCCGCTGTTTATTCACGGAGGATACGGGGTAGGCAAAACACATCTGCTGCAAGGGATTTGCAATGCAGTGTGCGAGAAGCGCCCCCAGACTAATTGGCTATATCTCTCAGCGGAAGATTTTGTCAATCAGTTTGTGCTGGCCTTGAAGACAAAAAAGCTGGAGGCTTTTAGACGACGAATGCGGCAAACGGATTTGTTGGCAATCGACGACATTCACTTCTTGGCCAGCAAGCCTTCAACGCAGGAGGAATTCCTGCATACTTTCAATACAATCAGCCTGGCGGGCAAACAGGTTGTGCTGGCCTGCGATGCACATCCGAAGATGATAGGACAACTGTCCGAAAAGCTGGTTAACCGCTTCGTATCGGGAATGGTTGTCAAGATTGAGAATCCTGATTTCCGCACCCGCTGCCAAATATGCAGGCAGTACCTGAAAAATAAAAACTTAAAACTAAAATCTCAAATCCCCGAAAGCGTAATAACATACATTGCCGAAAATCTCCGCACCAACGTGCGGGAGCTGGAGGGGGCCTTGCTGAAAGTAATTGCGTACTCGGCACTGAAAAACGAAAAAATCAACCTGTCTATGGCCAGAGCCGTTATGGCTGAACACCTGGAAAGGTGCGACCCGATTGTGCACGTATCGGATATCGAATCAGCCGTCGCAACTTATTTCGGGACAACGCCGGCTAAGATACACTCGTCCAAAAAAGACAGGACAGTGGCCTTGGCCCGCCATTTTAGTATGTATCTGACCAGGAAGTACACAAAGATGTCGTCCTCTGAGGTAGGCAGATTTATGGGCAATAAAAATCACGCCACCGTACTGCTGGCCTGTAAAAAAATCGAAGAGATGCTCAAGAAAAATGCCGAGCTTCACTGGCAAGGCCTCGCAGGAAATAAAGTCTGCAAAGCCAGAACCATACTCACTCAGCTCGAAGCCGGAATCTAAATATGTCTATTTGGCCCCCGATTTTACCGGGGGTTTTTCTTCTACACAAATAATCGGGTATGCAAAAGAAAATGAACCAACAATATCATTGCCAAGGAGCCGCAGGCGACTGTGGCAATCTCAACCTTCACAATACGAAAACCGTTTATTTTCTTAGGAGGAACGCAGGAACGAAACAATTTCGTTTTGAATTTCTTATTTATTCTTCTTTTCTTTTTTCAGTTTCCGTTTTTCCTTTAGATTAAGCTTGGCCTTTTTCTGGTGTTCCTTTTTGCCTTTATCTTTTTTCCCCTTATCGCCCATATCTGTTTCTCCTTTCTTGAAAATGACTTGTATCTTTTAACCTGTACCCAGCAAAACTAGCAAAACTAACTACAAAACTAAGGACAGCCCCACAGCTACCTATTCCTCTGCTATCGCATCATCAATAGCTTTTTTAACTGCATCCACAGCGGGGGACTGGGGCATCTTTTCGCAAGCCGCTTCGATAGCCTTCTTTGCCTGGCTGAGTCTGTCCATTCGGTAACAAACATAACCCAAGAGAAATTCCAATCGGCCTGAACCGCTCCGTCCCAACCATTCCTTAATATCA
>JBDRTM010000322.1:0-2416 GCA_043824065.1 Planctomycetota bacterium
CACTGAAATAGACGCTGGTTTCCCGTAAACTTTAACCTAATAATAAGGTAAAGATTCAATGGAGAAACCCCTCAAAATGTGCATGCCTTGCTCCTAATAGAATACAGTCTTTCTGTCAGGAGCGTGCAGCATAGATAACCAACAATCGATATCCATAATGGAAACTTCTACATAGGAATTAGAAAAGCAGAACTTTTAGAATATTTCCTAGGCATTGCCTGCACAAAACTTAGAATGTTATATTTTTCAAGCTCGGCCCAGCATTTAGACACGAAAGGGGGTGATAATCACACTTAGGTAATAATTAGACTCTAACTATCTGAATCAACTGAGTATTCAAAAAGGAGGTAAAAATGAAAAGTTTTAGTTATGTGCTTGTTTTACTCGTGATCCTATGTGTCTGTTTGTCTACTGGAGCTGTTGCTGCTGACAGGTCCCGCTTGGATGTCATCCTGGAAAGGGGATACATCCTTGTTGGCACAACAGGTGATTACAAACCTTTTAGCTACCTGAACCCAACGACTGGTAACTACGAAGGACACGACATTGACGCGGCCAAGAAGCTATCTGAGGCCCTGGGGGTAGAAGTGCTTTTCGTTAACACCACCTGGAAGACCTTAGTAGAAGGTATTTTAAAAGGGCGATATGATATAGCCATGTGCGGAATCACACGAACACTTTCGCGCCAGAAACAGGTGGGATTGACGGATCCATACATTAAAGTAGGTAAATCCTCACTCATTCGAAAAGCTGACGAAGAGCGCTTTAAAACATTGGCAGACATCGACCAGCCCGGGGTCAAGATAGGGGTCAACCCCGGTGGAACCAATGAGAAATTTGTGCTTGCCAACATAAAACAGGCAGAAATTGTGGTCATTCCCAAGAACCTGGACATCCCTGATAAGATCGCTGCAAGTGAAGTGGACGTGATGATAACTGACAATGTTGAAGCCATGCTAGTGGCCGGAAACCGCCCGGAGCTTTACGCAGTGTCTCCTGACAAGACGTTCACAAAGGATGACTTTGGCTATATGCTACCCAGAGATGATTGGACGTTTCTAAACTGGCTAAATCTATGGATTCACCAGATGCACGATAAAGGAGAATTTCAAAAGCTTAAAGAACAATGGATAGCCAAGTAACGAAGGTAGAATGGTAGAATATAAGAAGGTGGCATTACTCCTGATAACCAAGGCCTAAGGCTGACAGCGCTAGACAGCATCGGTGCTCTGCGGAGAAGAGAAGACCGATAAGTTCCTCACGGCTCTGGGCTTGAGGAATCGGGCTCCTCTGGGAGAGAATCCTGGGCCACGTCCCGTCATGCTTGGAACCACTTAGCAAAAGGAGGAATCAAATGAAGACTAGTCATCTGTATTTATTTATCTGTATGTTTACGGCGGTCATCCTGACCATCGCCACGATCGGTTTTTCACCTCTCGCTCAAGCCGGGGAATTCATTGTAGTCGAACCCGGCGTCGAAATTTATTATGAGGAAAAGGGTGAAGGTCCCCCAATACTGTTCGTTCCAGGATGGACATTCACCACGGAAGTCTTTGGACATCAGCTAGAACAAATGTCGACGTCGCATCGGGTGGTGGTTATAGATCCACGTAGTCAGGGCCGATCTACGGTTACCCTCGAAGGCAACGATTACATTACACATGCTGCTGACCTCGCCAAGGTCATAGAATCACTTGATCTCCGCGATTTAGTGCTTGTTGGCTGGTCCTTCGGTTGCCTCACCACATATGGGTACGTGAAGGATAAGGGCACGGACAGACTAAAGGCGCATGTCTGCATCGACTTATCTCCGAAGCCTCTTTCGGTACAGCAAGGTGATTGGGTGGAGGGACCACTCGACGAAATTGCCGCTGGTTATCATTATCTGCGCACCCCGGCAGGACAGCGAGAGTTTGTGGCAGGCTACGCGGACCAAGTGATGGTGCAGCGGGATATTACAAAGGCGGAAATGTTCTGGATCGTTGACCAATCGGCAAAGTCGCCCCCATGGATCGCTGCTGCACTGTTTGCGTCCGGCATGTTCAGCAACCATATGGCGGAAGCTAAGCTTCTGGATGAATCATTACCAGCACTGAATATCGTTGCCGAGCATTGGGCCGACACAGCCGTGCCATTTCTCAAGAAGCATTTTCCGAACACCAAGACCGCCGTGTTGGGTGGCCATATGATGTTTTGGGAGCATCCAGAGAAGTTTAATGCGATCTTGAATGACTTTATTAAGTCCATTGAAAAGCAATAACAACTTTAAAGCAATGAGTATCAATACCAATGGCGGGTTTTTGGTTTAAAAGCTAAGCACTCGCACTTTTGAGTTTCTGTGTTTGAAGTATCTGCTATTTTTAGGTAAATATCAAGTTCTTGAAATCCTGTGATAGGCAGAATATAGCCACAATTG
>JBDRTM010000323.1:0-7807 GCA_043824065.1 Planctomycetota bacterium
GTTCCGTTCTGGCCTGCTGGTTAGCCTCTGGCCAGGCTGGATTGTCCAGCTTGCTCACATCAGCTTCCTTGGCGCTGCTCATTTTCTTTCTCCTTCAATTTTTCGGAGATTCGCACAACCGACCGTTCTTAAGCACATTTCAATAATCTCTGTAATAACAATAAGTACTACAATTACCGGGCTTGCATTATGACAGTCCTGCTACGGCCTCCGTGCTCCGGCAGGCTCCGCCCCGACGAGCGGCCTTCGCCGAGACGAGTCCCTGCTGACAAATAACGCATAGCGCCAAACGCCGTTTTTTTGCGAATCTCCATTGTTCTTTTTTTTCGCTCAAAAACGGTCGGTTCAAAACAATCTCAAAAAACCGGTTTTTCGCCGAGAAGCTCTGCGCAGTCGCTCCTTCCGACATTCAAGAATGTCCCCGGCTCAATCGCGTAAGCCATTTTTCTCCAGAGGGCAGGTTCAGAATATGAATTTAAGAAAGTGAATATGATAACGACTTAAATAATAAAACGTCTTTCAAACCCGTCTGTCTCTATATGTTTATATGATAAAACAGTCTCTTTGTTGTTTATATTTCGTCAAATTTCTCCTGTTTTCTTGAAATTTTACACAATTCTCTCAGCACTTTTAATATCAGCGCATAATCGCAGATGCGCAGCCGCCTTTTGTCCCTGACACCGGTTATATACGTCCGGGCGGTCTTCTGTTTTTTCCGGTCATCTTCTTGGCCGAATCGCCCAACTCTTCACGCATTCGCTGAGCAAGGCCCAAAAGCCGCTCGACTACATCCGGATATTGGGCGGAGACATCGTGCTGCTCGCCTATGTCTTTTTCTAAGTCAAACAACGCCAGACCAATCTTTGCCTGCTCATACTTGACCGGTTGGCCGCCTGTACCGCCTTCGCGTCCACCTAACGAGCGATAACTGTGAGGCAGGTGGAGTTTCCACTTTGCGCTGCGGACCGCTTCGAGTGCATAGCCGCAATAATAGAAGAACGCTTCGTGCGGGCTTTTTGCTCCCCGCTCGCCTGAGATTAACGGCCAGATGTCCTTACCGTCGATGGTATGAGCAGGCAATTGTGCGCCGGTGAGTTTCGCAATTGTAGGTAAAATGTCCATCGTCGAAGCCGGTTCATTACAGACGGTCCCGGCAGGTATCCGGCCCGGCCAGCGCATAATGGTTGACTCCCGCTGGCCGCCGTCGAACGTTGTGCCCTTGCCCTCACGCAGCGGCTTGGCCGAACCGGCATGGTCGCCATAGCTCAGCCACGGGCCGTTGTCAGAGCTGAATATCACCAAAGTCTTTTTATCAATGCCCAATCGCTTCAGTGTCGAGAGTATCTGTCCCACCGACCAGTCGATTTCCATCATGACGTCACCATACAGACCCTGTTCGGATTTGCCCTTGAATTTGTCGGAGACAAACAAGGGTACGTGCGCCATCGAATGAGGCAGATACAGAAAGAGCGGCCGGTCCTTGTTCTTCTCAATGAACCGAACGGACCGCTCGGTGTACCAGGTAGTAAGCTGCGTCTGGTCGGGATTGTATTCGATTACCCTTTCGCCCTCGATAAGCGGCAGGTCGGGAAATTTTGTGCTCGTCGGATGGTTCGGCCACATATCGTTCGAGTAAGGCAGGCCGAAGTAGTCGTCGAAACCGTGGCGCATCGGCAGGAATTTGAGATGATGACCAAGGTGCCACTTGCCGTAGCAAGCTGTTGCATAACCGACCAGCTTGAGGACCTCGGCGATTGTCTGCTCATCGTCGCTTATACCGATTTTCGCGCTCGGTCCGATTACATTCGGCAGGCCCACTCGCTGCGGATAGCAGCCGGTCATCAGGGCCGCCCGTGACGGCGTGCACGACGGCGCGGCAGCGTAGAAATCCGTGAACTTTACACCTTCGGCAGCCATACGGTCGATATTGGGCGTCTTATATCCTTTGGCTCCGAAAACACCGACATCGGCGTAGCCGACGTCATCACAGAATACAATAACCACGTTCGGCTTGTCCACAGATGCTCGGCTCGAAGTCTGCTGAAAGGCATTGCCGCATCCCGGCACCGTTAGCGCCGCCGCTGTCAGGCCTGCTGTCTTTAAGAAATCACGTCTGTTTAATTTCTCATTCATTGAAAAACCTCCTATTTCTCGTTCGCTCTTTCGCAACAAAATACAAGGTCGACCCTCCATCTATTCCCTAAGTGCTCACATCGTCCTGACCTCTTAGTCCGGCATTCTGTAGTCAATGAAATACGCTTCACCAAGCTGCTCGTTATACACTAAGAACCGCGCCCGGTACACATTTCTATCCTCCAATACATATACCTTTGGACTATCCCACTGTTCCAAGCTAAACCATGCAGGGTCAGTTTCTCCCGAACGCAGGCTGTACAAACTCAGGCTGACTGTCTTCCAAGAAAGAGGCTCCTCCGAATATGGATTCGGAGGGGGTTCCTCTGCCCATCTAAGCAAGCCACTTTCATCATCGTATTCAATATATTGCACTTCCTTGAATTGCTTTGAATTGACAATTGGCCATAAGTCTTCCTTATCAATACGGAAGTGAAGGACATACCTATGTGCCCCCACAAGCCCAAGAAGTTCAACGCGCCGGTCCATTTTTATCTCCTTCACGGATTTTGGGATAGGATCACACACAAACTTCCTAAATGCTTGAGATGGGGATGGTGACCTCATAAGAATGACAATAGCAATCGTTAGCAAAAGAAACACTAAGAGTAAGGAAGCCAGCAAAACCAGCAGATAGTGTTTGTATTTATGCGCCACTATTTGAACCTCATGATTTTTTCTTCATTCTTAATGATCTGCATTTTTTTCTTTTTTGCCGGGCTTTTTTACAGGCCAGGGCTGCACGCCACATCTGGCTGCCCAGCTTTCATACATCGCCTTCAACTGTTCAACTCTTTGTGGATACTCCTGTGTAAGGTCATTTAACTCTGTTCGGTCGGCCTCAAGGTCATACAACTCCCACTGGCCGGGGTGTTTGGAGACCAGCTTCCACTTGCCCTGGCGCACGGCACGGTTGCCTTCGTGCTCCCAGTAGATCGCTTCGCGCCCGATAGGTTTGTTGTCAAAGACCGGAACCAGACTCCTGCCCTCCATCGGTATTATCTTGTTGCCCTTGTATTCAGACGGATATTTCGCATCGGCAATATCGACACACGTAGCCATAATATCGACAAGATGTCCGGGCTGATGACGCAGCTTGCCCCGCGCCTTTATTTGCGACGGCCAGTGAGCTATCAGTGGCGTGGAGATACCGCCTTCGTGCACCCAGTGCTTGTACAGACGGAACGGCGTATTCGATGCGTTGGCCCAGGGCCTGCCGTAGGCGATATACGTATCGGCCGGGCCCGGCATCACTCCGTAGCCGGTGCGGACCGGCCAGCCGTCACGAGTAACAGCCGGCTGCATCCTGGTCTGTAACTCGTCCTTACCCATAGGTTTCAGCACGACCGGCTTCGACGGGTCCGGTTTGACCGGACCGCGGCTTCCGTATTCTTCGGCGCAGCCGCCATTGTCAGCCAAAAAGAATATCAGCGTATTCTCGAAGTTGCCCGTCCTCTTTAATTCCGAGACGATACGTCCTACGCCCTGGTCAAGACAATCGACCATCGCCGCATAAACTTCCATCCGCCGCTCAAACCAACTCTTATTCTCGGCCTCGTCCCACGGCGGCACGCCTGAATCACGGTCGGTAATCTTCCATTTGCTTTGGACGATTCTCATTTTTATCATACGTTTATGTCGCTCGGCCCGCAGCGCATCCCAGCCGGCTGCGTAGCGGCCTTTGTACTTGGCAATATCCTGCGGCTTGGCATGCATCGGCCAATGCGGCGCGGTAAAAGCAACATACATAAAGAATGAATTGTTCGTGTTGTGCTCACGAATGAATTTGGCTGCGTTGTCGCTGATGGCGTCGGTGTAATAAAAGTCTTTGCTATCGGGCACGATTTGTGTGTTGTCGCGAGTCAGAGTGTTCGGGTCGTAGAAGCTCCCCGCTCCGTGGATCGTACCAAAGAAACGGTCGTACCCGCGCTGCCTCGGCCAATTGTGTTTATCGCCGTCCGGCTTTGTTGACTTGGTCACGTGCCACTTGCCGCTCATATAGGTCGAATAGCCGGCCGTCTTGAGCACCTCGGCGATAGTAACGCAGCGGTTGTTAAGGTCGCCGCGATAACTTTCATAACCTCTATCATTCATCATATGCCCGACGCCCGCCTGATGCTGGTAAAGCCCGGTCATCAGCGAGGCCCTGGTCGGACAGCAGCGAGCGGTATTGTAAAATTGCGTAAAGCGCACCCCACCGGCGGCGAGCCCGTCCAGATTAGGCGTGTGAATCTCACCACCATAACAGCCGATATCCGAATATCCCATATCGTCGGACATAATCAGGATGATATTGGGCCGTTTGGCCCTGCCAGAAGTTAATCCAGAAGCACTAACGCACCCCGGCATCACCAGTGCCGCCGCTCCAAAGCCCATCACCTTCAAAAAATCACGACGTGTGTAACTATGTTGACCCATGTTTATTTCCTCCTAATCAGAAATAATTGTATCAGCTTCAAATCTTTTCCTTCATTAATTAGTATTTGTTGCGGAAAACGAAAATCGACGATGTCACCCCTGCCCCTGCTTCCGCAGGGGTAAACTTGTCCCCGCGGAAGCGGGGAGCAGGGGTCCAGAGCGAAAAAACTGGATTCCCGCTGGAGTTTATCCCGCACACGATGCGGGGCGGGAATGACAAATACTGCTCCCACAACAGGAACTATTTAGTCAGTCTGATTGAGATTTTGGCGGACTGTACTTTAGTCCAAGCTCGCTCAGCAAAAAAGCATGATAATGGACACTTTCCTCAATCTGCTCACTTAGCGGAGTGGCCAAGCCATGACCGGTTTCCGAGCTGGTTCGCAGCAGAATGGGCCGGCCCGATGAGGTCGCCTCCTGCAGCCGGGCAGTCATCTTGCGAGAGTGCATCGGATCAACGCGAGGGTCATTGGCACCGGTAATAAACAATATGGACGGACAGGCCGCTGCTTCTTTGACGTTATGGTAAGGCGAATATGCGTAAAGTGCACGAAATTGTTCAGCATCCTTAACAGTGCCAAATTCCGGGATGTTAAACTCCCCGTTGGGCGCAAGCTCCACCCGCAGCATGTCATATATTCCAACGAAGGAAACCACAGCCTTACAAAGTTCAGGTTGCTGGGTAATCATAGCGCCCATCAGTAATCCACCATTACTGCCACCAATGATTGCCAGTTTTTCGGATGTTGTATAGCCGGCATCAATCATATGTTGCATCACAGCGGCAAAATCATCAAAAACGTTCTGCTTGCTGGTAAGCATACCTTCCCTGTGCCATCGCTCGCCAAATTCACCGCCCCCGCGAAGGTTAGCTTGCACATAAACACCTCCCTGGTCAATCCACACCCGGCGCAGAGAACTGAAACGGGGTTTGATGCTGCTCCCGTACCCGCCATAGCCGTTAAGTAAAACCGGATTCGAGCCATCCGGCTTTACTCCCTTTCGGCGAATGATATTTATGGGCACTCGGGTTCCATCTTTAGAAGTGGCATATTCGCGTACAACCTCACAGTCGGAAAAATCGACAGGCGACCGGCTAACAAGGGCCGTCTTGCTGGTTATTTCCTTGTCAGGGCTAAACAGATACCACGACGAGGGAACAAGGTATGAAGAGTTCCGATAGAGAATATTATCATTCTCCAGGGCAACAATTTGCCCCACATTAGAGACCGGGAGAATTTTCGGCCCTGCCTGTTGCTGTCCCTGGTAGTCGAAGACGCGGACCTCAGAAGGTCCACCGAGCTGGTAGGTAACGTATAGACGGGCTGCGGCAGCCACTACCGGGGGATGGCCGTAGAAATCGGAAACGATAGTATCTTTACCTTCAGGGACAATTGCTTCTGCTTTCTCCAAGGAAAAATCAACTAAGGAGACCTTCATTATTTTGCCCCGAGGCGCATCGGCCCGAGATATCAAAAACAGTGTGTCATTAGCGCCGAACGTCGCCTGGACGATTTGGTCATCATAATCAGTTATTTGCTTCCATTGTCCTGCCGGCATACGAATATAGTGGGCGAAACGTCCACTGTCGCCATATTGAACGGCTGCCAGCACGTTCCCGGAATCGGCATCCGTTTCGAGAATAATTTCCGCTATCCGGGGGAAGTCCCTGCCAATCTCGTAATTATCTTTATCAGGTGATGTACCCATCCTATGGAACCAGACTTGCTGGTAGAAATCCAAATCTTCGGGCGGACGCTCACCCACGCGTGGATATCGCGTGTAGTAAAAACCCGACCCATCCGCCGTCCACGCGACGTCACCTCCGGCAGTGCCACCGTTGACACGGGGAATGACCTCTCCAATTTCCCTGCTGCTCTGCGCTTCATAAATGTGTACATCTCCGCTCTCGGAGCCGCCGACCGAAAGCGAGACGGCGACAAGATTACCATCCGGGGATGGCACATGCCAGTCGATGGATGTTGTGCCGCCTGGGTCAATTTTCGTTGGGTCAACTATGACCCGCTCGGACTCCGGCTCTTCG
Source organism: Planctomycetota bacterium (assembly GCA_043824065.1). Taxonomy (GTDB): domain Bacteria; phylum Planctomycetota; class Phycisphaerae; order Sedimentisphaerales; family Anaerobacaceae; genus NIOZ-UU13. The sequence goes on from JBDRTM010000323.1 coordinate 6,596, forward strand.
GCCGATGGCATAACCACCAGAAACGGCTGCTCCAGTGGTGGCTGACGCTTCATAGCAAAGAGTTTATCTTTGCGCCGGCAAACCGAGTAATAGCTGACAGTCTCCGCAGTTAGTATCTCTGTAATCCGTTCACGAAGCTCTTCGACATAAGGTAGATTATCCAACACACTTCGGGCGTAATCATTCTGCTTGTTGCTCCAGGATTTCACACGGTCATCATCCCAGTCTTCCAGCCACTGATATGGGTCGACAACCTCGAGGCCATGATAAACGTTTGTAACAGGTATCTGAGCGGTTTGAGGCGGTCCAAATGTTGCGCAGCCACCCAGAACGAGCAGCAGAATAGATATGAGTTTCGCATACCGCATCACTAAATCCTTTCACTTGAATGAGATGATTTACACATCCTTTAAATCCAATTCTACAAGGTCGTGTTTCTCAGGACAATATTTAGTTATTTAAACTGACTGATTTATGATTGAATATTAATCATAACTGTTTTATTGACAATAACATAGGATGGTTTGTCATTCTGAACGAAAGAAGCTTGCCCTGAGCGTAGTACTCTATGACAGTTGATTTTGTGAGTTGTCATTCCCGCACCTGCTTTCGCAGGTGTAAACTTGTCCCCGCGAAAGCGGGGAGCGGGAATCCAGTTTGTTAATTGGCTGAATTCCGCATCAAACGGGAACAACCTCTATCAACAAATTAAAATGTCGTAAGGTAGTAGCCGAAGGGTGAAGAATCTCTTCCTGCACAGGTGTACATTATTCTCATTTGTAGGCCAGATGCTTCGCTTTGCTCAGCATGACAGAAAAAACCGGTCAGTTTGAGTTAGTTATTTATTAGAACTTCCTGTCCGTGTCTTTCCGCACTCAGGGGAACCTGAAGTCAGTCTTTCTTTTCAATCGTTCGAGCTCCTTTTTCATCCGCTCCACAACATCAGCACAACCGGCGTCCCCAATCAGATTGTCAAGCTCTTCCGGGTCGTTCTTCATATCATACAATTCATCAGTCAATTTATCAGCCAAAGGATAAGTAACGTACTTCCACCGTTTCGTCCGCACGGCCAGCACAGTGGGCCTTTTGAATCTGCGGTCCACCTCTTGAAAATATTCGTAGAGAAAGCTCTCTCGGCCCGGCCGGCCCTTGAGAACATTCAGCCAGCTTTGTCCCTGCATTGTACCGGGCACGCTGACTCCGGCTAACTCC
>JBDRTM010000324.1:0-2454 GCA_043824065.1 Planctomycetota bacterium
GGAGTCGTTATCACGTTCGAGAAACCATAATAAAAATAAAAAGCATCCTGAATGATTGTGGATAATCCAACACAAAATACGAGGTACGAGTTATGCCGACATATAACGTTTCAAAAAGTTTCAACTGGCAGGGAACAATTACTGAAAAGGTGGCCTTAGTCTGCAGGATGTTCGGGCTAACTGTGGACGGACTCACTGAAAGGTGTCTCAACCATAGCTGTCAATTGGAAATAAATGACGGTAACATCGTCTTTATCACAGGTCCATCGGGGGCCGGCAAAAGCGTTCTATTGGGCGAACTGGAAAAATCCATCCCCGCCCGGGACAGGATGAATCTTACCCGAATAAAACTGCCGAGCGACAAAACGCTAATCGATTGTATTGACGGCGACTTGCTGAGAAGCCTTAGAATGCTCAGCATCGCCGGGCTGAACGATTGTTTCTGTATTCTCAATCAGCCCTGCAATCTCAGCGAAGGTCAAAAGTACCGTTTTCGCCTGGCGATGGCACTGGCGGCTAGAAAGAAATTCATCTTCGCTGACGAATTCTGCTCTGAATTAGACCGTATTACTGCTGCGGTGATTTCATACAATGTCCACAAGTTCGCAAAGCGTACCGGAACGATATTTATTTTGGCTTCAAGCCACGATGACATACTGCTCGATTTATCGCCGGACGTTCTGGTCGTCAAGGAATTATCAGGCCCGACACAGGTTATTTATAAGCAGGAATGCAAGTGAAGATAAAGTTCGTTCATCTGGAAAGTGAAGCGTTTTTGACAGATTTAGATTACATCGTGATGTCTCATGCCGAAAGAAGTGTATATTGCACCTTAATCTTCTACCTTACTTCCAACAACGGTAAATGCGAATATAAACCATTAGCTCTAAGCAAACTCTGCCATTGCGAAAATGTCGAGGAATTCGAAGAAATCTGGCAGGGCATTTCAAAAAAGTTTCAGACACGCAACGGCGTGATTAAACATAAACGTGTAACAAAAGAATTAAGAAAGGCAAAGAAATTCATACGACACCAGCGTAAAGCAGGACTTGCAAGTGCAAGAAAAAGGCAGCAACGGCTTAACCACGGTTCAGCCGATGTTACATCGCCGGTTCAACCAACGAAAACCAAAGGAAACGTAAACGAAAAAGAAAAGAAAGTTAATACGTATTCGTCTGAGCAATCTCTTTCTTCTTCGAATTCGCTTCGAGCACTTTCTTTCAACGAGGCCCTGATCAGCATTATCAAGCCCCGCAATCAATCCGACAGAACCTGTTTTCGCAATATCACAAACTGGCTTATGGCCGGCTACGCAGAGGGACGATTCAATAATGAGGTTTTCGGCAGAGTTCTGGAGTGTGCAAGGGAGGCAAGCGCTGGCCGAAAGCCAGCGGCTGTCTTTATGGCCTTGATTAAAAAGGAGTTGGGATACAGACCCGCAAGGAAAGCCGGCGTTTAGCGGAGAGCGTATAGGGTATTTTCAGATTTCAAATTTCAGATTTGCGGGTGGTTCCCCGCCAACGAAATACGGGAACATTTCAATCAAATCCGCAGATACCTGTGAGCAAAAATCGGAATTTTTGAAAATTTTTTTATTCATTTCCACGTAAGCACTTAGGTGGATTGGCCACCCGAAAAATTCGTCAAATTTCAATCAAATATGCAGGTAGCTCTAATTATGGGGGGGAGGGCTAAACAATTTACTATTTGCTATTGACTATTTGTCGGAGTATTCAATCTGTGTACCCAGGAAGCAAAAAATGAAAGAGTGCTCTGTTTGCAGGAACTTGCAAATTGTCCCGGGCTGTTTTGATGATTACAAGCAGCTTGCACATTATCACTACCGCGATAGTCGGCTGGGGCCTTTCGAGCGCATCTTTGCTTTGAAACCGCTAGGGGGGACGCTACATAAAAAAGCCGTGGGGATTATCGTTTACTCCATGCCTGTCCCGGGGCTGGAGCTTCGAAATGTTGCTACGGATAATTTCTTTGTCGGCTTCGACAGGAGCACACAGTTGGCACTTATTAACAAGAACATTCGCTGTATCAGCAGAGTCGTTATCGAGCCCAGGTTCCGTGGGCTGGGTTTAGCAAGCCGATTAGTGCGACAGACTATGCCAAAAATGAATGTGCCTATCATCGAGGCGATGGCGGTGATGGGACTGGTCAATCCGTTCTTTGAGAAAGCGGGAATGAGAGCTTACACAGCGAAGCTGCCCGCGAGATGTGTACAGCTCACCGAAGCATTCAGTATGGTTGGGATAGAAGACCCAGAGCTTATCGACCCAGAAAAAGTACAGCTAAAGCTTGCTGAGTTAGGCGACGCCCAGGCCGAGTTCATTGAGCGCCAAATCAAGTGTTTTTTGCAAAGCTATGGCGGTCATCGCAATGACCAACCCGCCCTAAAGCGAACAAGGTATATATTGAGCAAGCTTACCGCTAAACCTGTCTATT
>JBDRTM010000325.1:0-4416 GCA_043824065.1 Planctomycetota bacterium
AAAATCCCGGTCAAGTGTTCGTCCAGATGCTTAACAAAGCCTTTTATATGCCATTATTCCTAAACTAATGAGTACAAAAACTACATCCGACCGACAAATTCTAACACAACTATATTTCGGCTAATTTCAAGCCTTAAAATAACCATTTTTGTTTTTGTTTGGGCAATGAAAATTTATTATAAGACGCTATATATATAACTGCTTAAAATATATAGAGTTATATAAAATGGAAGACTTAAAAAAAGATGTGTTGAATTTGCCAAATGTCGCAGATTTTGCTATTTAATTTCGTGTTTTCGCCAATAGCTATAGCGGACCCCCATCCAATAGCCGGCAATCGAGCCTAATGTCCCGAAAGCCACCATCTGCAGAGGCAGTACAGAAACAACGCTGTTAGAGAAAAAGGTTGGCGGCCATCGCTGAACCAGATATTGCAGCATCTCTTGATTGGCATAAGTACTTGCAGCAAAGGCAGTTACCAAGACACAGGCAATTGCCGGCCAGATATAGCTAACATCGAGAAATTTCTTGACTACGAAAGCGGCGAGTCCGAACGAGACAAATACAGCAAAAATGATCTGTCCAACAGAAGGCTGGGCCATAAGCGGGCCTAAACTGTTATCGAATACTTTAACATCCTGAGCAAATATTCTGATACAAAAATGAGCTATTAAAGCTGAGCCGACCAGGGCAATTATTGCGTTTAAGTATTTAACTGGCTTAGAGTTAGATTTTTTCTGTTTCTCAGCCGGTCTGGGGCTTGACAGTATTTTCTGCCCTAAAAGCACACCGGCGAAACCAGCGGCGACAATAACCAGCCAGAAAATGGTATCCCACTTAAACGTGGCAAGAAGTGCCTGGCGCTGGGCAGCAGTTGGGTTTAGCTGTAACAAAGCAGCCATACTGCCGGAGCGCACAGCCCAGATTGCTAAGCCGGATGGCACCGCCAAAATGCCGATTTCTCGGCCGTAGGGCCAGGAAACAAAATAGGCAATAAGACCAGCTAAAAATGCCAAAATCACCAAAATTAGTCCGCCGCCGAGACTTAGATCACCAGCACGCACAGTACTAAGCGGCCCGGATGGCGTTGCCGGCGGCCAGGCTAAAATACCTATCAAAACCACACCCGTGATAATCGCAGCAGCGATTCTTAACTTCATTAAACCGGATAATTCCATGATTTAGGTTCCTTAATTACACCGGCGATAGAGTAACATTAAAACCGAAACAGGTCAATGACATATTCATATTCCTTTGGGATGTCCAAGGAACATCACATTTTATCTCAAGATTTCCCTTGACGGGAAGACGGCTATTCTGATATAAATGAAAATTGAGCTAATATGTGGATTTTTTTCTCACCGTGGAAAGATTTCTGTATTTTTTAGTTGAATTAGCTTAGTGAGAGGGTTAATATGTAAGGTATAAAGTAATAACGGAGACCCTGAGGTCAGCCGTTAAGATTTTCACATTTCAAATTAACAGCCAATATTTGGCTTTGTAAGGAAGGAGGTAGTGTCAAACCGTAAGAAATTTTTGTTTTGCATGTGTAAGGATTTTAAGTGCTTGTTAAGGACGACGAGTGTTTTGGTGTGTGGCCAAAGCACAGTGAGTTATTACTGTAACTTTTTTAAAGGAGGATTATTATGTGTAGGAAAATGATTTATTTAATTTCTTTTGTTTTGGTGCTGGGGTCGGTCAGTAACGCCGAAGACATCCAGTGGACCGATCTTGGCGCCGACCACCTCTGGAGCACTCCGGAAAACTGGAATCTGGGTAGAGTCCCTACCCTGGACGACGAGGTCTTGATCGACGTACCGGCCGCAGCAGCGCCAAACGGCCCGGTCATTCAGGACGGGATCGATGCTAAGGCTAAGGGGATCTGGACTGAAGCGCCTGGGGAGCCTACGCTGACGATCACGGGTGGAACTCTTGAGGTAGCAGACTGGATTTGGTGGGGTGACGGAGCCGATTCCTTTGGCATCTGGGACATGAGTGGCGGCACCGTAGATGTTGCTAATGAATTCGAGCTTGGATGGGGCGGCGGTGCAGGTACTTTGACTATGACCGGCGGTACGATCAACGCCAGAAAGGCAAAAATTCCTACGGGTAGTGCAGCATTTGGGGAACTATTCCTTTATGGTGGCACCTATAACGTCACCGGGGCTGGCGAACTCGATGTGAAGGACAACGGCCTGATAGATATCACCGAAGGCACATTAGTGTTGGAAGGTGATGACACGGCGAAAGTCAATGACCTTATCGCCGCGGGCCTGATTACCGCCTACGGAGGCGACGGCCTGTTCAAACTGGACTATGATGTCAGGAATCCCGGCAAGACTACGTTGAGCGCTTCAGCACAGCTGATTGCGTATGAGCCCTTTGATTACCCTGCCAACGGCCTAAGCGGTAACGATGGTGGCAGCGGTTGGAACGGCGCTTGGGATGGTGGTCAACAAGTAACGGCTCCCGGTTTGGCTTTTTCGCCTCTATTGGTTAAGGGCAATAAAGCGACCGTTGTGGGTGGCGACTCGTTCCGTGACCTGCCGGAACCCATGGGTGATAATGAAACCCAGCTCTGGATTAGCTTTGTCGGTCAGGCCGACCAGCAACCCGGTGCTGATATGTGGGGTGGTGTCTCTTTCCACGAACCCGGCGAGACTCTCTTTCTGGGAGTTCCGTGGCAGGATGGTCCGGATGGACTTGGCACCGACGACAAAGTCTGGGGACTTGACACCAAGGGAGATGACAATCGATTCACGGAGATCCCCATAACCGAGAAGATTATCTTTGTTGCCCGTGTAGACTTCAACACGGACGGTGACAACGATACCGTGACGGCCTGGGCCAAGTCCATAAACGACACGGACCCATTCGACCTTACTGACGAAACTGCTTTTGCCCAATATACAACCAGGAATATCGAGTTCTCCAGAGTACGTGTCGCCGGCAACCAGCCGGTTAACATTGATGAGATACGTCTCAGCATGACCCCTGAGGACGCTCTTGGGCTGCCTAAGGCGCTGCCGAAGGGATGGCAGAGCCAGGATATAGGCACCACCGGTGGTAGCGTTGCTGAGAGTGACGGCACATGGGCCATTAGCGCCGATGGAGCCGACGTCTGGAATGCATCGGACGAATTCCACTACGCGTACGTGCCGCTGTCCGGCAACGGTACGATAGTCGCACAAGTTGTCGATAATGGCACCGGCTCAAACGGTTGGGCCAAGGGTGGCGTGATGATTCGCGAGACGCTCGATGCGGACTCCAAACACGCTTTAATGACACTGACAGGCGGCGAAGGCGGCGGCATGGGGTTCCAGAACCGTCAGGAAACCGGCGGAAGCTCGTTTAGCTCGCATGGTGACCCCGCGGCTGCACCGCCTTATTGGGTAAAACTGACGCGAATAGGCAACACGATTACAGGTTACTCTTCGGCCGACGGTGTTGAATGGGTGCAGCAGCCTGATGGTACTGGCGGCGACATGACCACGAATCCCGTGGACATCGAAATGGCCGAGAACGTTTACATTGGTCTGTTCGTTACCTCACACGCAAGCGGCGAGATACGTACATACCTATTCGACAACGTGAGTATTGAACTGCCAAGGAAGATGGACAACTGGGAAGCCGCGGTGGCACCGGCCGCACCAGGTTTCTTAGCCACCAATATTGCGGACGGAGTCTATGATATCGGCACATTAAGCGGTGATATCACCTACGAGTTCTGCGTTCTTAGTAATCCTGATGAAACAGAGGGCAGCATGTGCCTGATAGGTAGAAGAAACTATGGCGACCCGTGGGTAGGGCTAAAGTATGAGCAGTGGGAAAATACCGGGACCTACGGTGCGACCCTCTTTGGCGTAGCGGACCTTGATTATGGCGTTGCTACCAATCCCGGAGTTGATACCCATCTGGTCTTTGTTTCCAGCGAAGATGCGGGTACGACTGCGCTGTATGTAAACGGTGTCTATAAAGGCAGTGTCGATGCAGCTATTACCTTATCTGGCCTTGTCGGCATCGGCTACCTCGCAGAAGCTGAAGACGGCAGCGCCTTCGCCGATGACTTCGATGGTGAGGTCTTTGGCGTGGCAATCTACGATACCGCCCTTTCCGATGAGGAGATTGCGGCGCACTCCGACGCGTTTTTCGCACCTCCTGATGTCACTGCGCCAGGGGATATCGTCAAGGGTGTTCCGGACGATGGATTAATGGATGGCGATAATTTCGGCTGGCCTGGCGGTGAAACGCCCGACTTGGCCATCGATGATAATACCGGGACGAAGTTTCTGCACTTCAAAGGTGAATTGGAACCCACTGGTATCCAGGTTACACCATCGGCTGGCCCGACTATTGTTACGGGACTGACTTTCACTACAGCCAATGATGCGGCAGAGCGTGACCCGATTGCGTTCG
>JBDRTM010000326.1:0-3777 GCA_043824065.1 Planctomycetota bacterium
TCTCCTGCCGCGACACGTCCGATCTTATAACAGCCGAACGGTACTCGGCGATGCGTCTCACCGTCGATATGAGTGTAGCGCCCTGAACTGACCATGAGATGCAGGCAAAGATCCCGATGGCGACACACATGTGGGCCCTGCTTGACCTTGGCGTGAATGCAGACGGAATCACACAAGTCCCCGGGCTTGCTGACCCATACACGGCAAAAGTCCGCGTCAAAGATCTCTACTACTCCATCCGTAATGCGCTTGAGTTTATTATCAAGCGTGTAGGGCCGGAGGAGATCCTCATTCAAGCGATTCAAGAGTGTGATATGCTGCTCAGCCGTTTTGCGCTTGGTAATGTCTTTGGCAATATGGACAGAGGCCATAATCTGGCCGTTTTCATCAAATAGGGGTGAAGTGGACGCCTCAACGTGAATTCCAAGATGAGGGTCAAAAAATTCTGCGCAGTTTGGTTTTCCGGTAGCAAGTGTCTTTATATGAGGACAATATGGTGGCGGTTCTTTTGTCCCGTGAATTAGCCCGTAGCAGGTTTTACCGATGATTTCTTCTTGTTTCATGTTAAAGGCTTTGGCAAACGACTTATTTGCCCTTACGATCTTGAAATCCTTGTCATGAATCGAAACCATATCAGTAATGGAGTCAAAAGTCGTTCTCCATTCTTCAGCTATTTGTTTCAGTTTTTCCTCGGCCTGCTTGCGCTCGGTAATATCAAGAGTATATTCGATTATCTCGGAGACATTGCCTTTGTCATCAAGAATGGGGTAAGCATGAACTTCAACGTTTCGAGTGTTACCGTCTTTATCGTAATGAACGTGCTCTATGACTACGGGTCTTTTAGTTTTCTTAATCTCTTCAAGCGGACAAGGGTCATCACTCCCATTACAGGGTTTATCTCGTTTATGGGTAAGCATGTAACATGTTGTTTTTTCAGGTAACTTTCCGCGATACAAGGCAGAGTTGGCTATTTTGATAGTATAGTCGTTCGCGTCAATAACATAAAAAGGGTGCGTTAAGGATTCCAATACGTTATTGAGAAACTCATTTTGCTGCCGTACCTGTTCTTCGGCCTTCTTACGCTCAGCGATTTCCTTATCAAGTTTCTCAACAGACGTGGTTTTGTTCACTAAATTCTCAGCCATTTTATTGAAAGAACCAGCAAGGACTCCGATTTCATCATCGCCGGCGTAGTCTATACGGCTGACTAATGAGCCATTCTCCTGAGCGGCGGCATTTTTGAAGTGTTCAGAAATCGCTGCAAGCTTACGCCCCACTAAGCCATGAAATGCATAATATACAGCAACAAGGAGGAAACCCAATCCCGTTAGCGCAAGGAGAGAAATTTTCACTGCTTGCATAGTGGCGGCAAATTTGTATTTAGCGACTGGAATAGCAACAGTATCCAATGCAACCACTTCCCCCACAGGACGATGAAAACCGTCCTCATCGCCGTATAGTTCCAATAAGGACTGTGGGGCGTCCTTTGGGTCGCCGTGGCAGCGAAGACACTTTTCTTTCATCCGCCTGGCACTGAATACCGCAAGGTGTGCTTCTCCGTTTAGCCAAAATTGGCCACGCCAGGTTTTGACATCAGGGTTGTTGTTGAAATACTTAATCATTTCAAGTTCTTCGGGCCCAGCCTGATTACGAGGATTCCGTGGATCATCAGACGAAAATTTGATAATATAATCGGGAAACTTCTTTCGGACTTTCTCGAAAATACTCCGCGCAACAAAAGATGTGGACATCACCTCAGGAATAAAGTTATCTTGACCGACATGTTCTTCAGCAAACGGCCGGACATGCTCGGCTACATATGAACGAATGGCAAGGTCGAATTCCAATGCAAGCTCGGCTTTATCCGCCAATAACTTGCTCATCTGCGAATATGTGTAAGACCAAGAGCTATACACAACAATAGTTAAGAACATTAACACAATACCCGCAATTACAGCTAAGAACTTAGTCCCAATGCTTCTTTTCTTGTCTCTTTGCATCTGTCGTTCCATTGATAATTAAACTTAAGTTAAGTTTTATTAGTCTCCAGCTCAGACATCGTTTTCTTAAGTTCCTCTTCGTTCTGATTAGAGAATTTTTTCGCATAACTATAATCTTACCTCTAACCAACGCCCCCAGAAAAGGACATGTAGCCTGAGCTTGCAGCGTACCTATATCGTACCTCAACCGTCTTAATGGGATTATCGCCTGTATCATAGGTCTGTTTAACCAGGCTCTTCCTGGGTTTGTCATTCGGAATGTCCAGTCCATCCATAATATGCCACAATATGCCACAATGTCCCTCCCTGTAGACTGGTCCAAATTCCCGGCATCATTATGTTGCTTCAACTGTGATACCAGGTTTTGGGAGCGCGACGACCAGGAATCGTATAGTGTTTTGCCGTCCCAAAAGCCCCGATTAGTCAGGATAAGCATTTGCTATCTAACAATAAATTGAAACGGAAGAGTTGATTACTTAGTAATTTCTCCTTATTAACGAGAATAGGCGACTTCGTAGTCAGGAGTTTTTAATTGCTAACGGATAGTACCGCTGCCCACATGAAATGGAAATGGCCCTGTCGCAACCCATTCAAAAAGGGCAGCAGGTACTATCCACCAGTTCCTGGGGAAGAAAACACGAACGCGAATGTATTACTTCTGATGAGTTCTGCAAAATGTAGATTAGGCATATATTATTCAAGGAAATAGCAACGAGCTTTAAATGAACAATAGAAAGGTAAACATTCTGCTGGTGGATGATGACCCTCTGGATCGCCGGTTAGTAGAGGTGACTTTGGCCAGATCCAATCCGCCTATGCAGTATAATCTGGAAACTGCAGGCACTCTGTCTGAAGCAACCAAACGTCTAAGCAACGGCAGCTACGATGTTCTGTTACTTGACCTTAACCTTCCGGACAGCAGCGGAATCGACACTGTCCAACAAGCTCAAGACGCAAATTCCGATGCTTCGATTGTTGTTTTGACCGGCTTGGATGACGAGGAAATGGGCCTTGAGGCGATAAGAAAGGGAGCAGAAGACTATCTTATTAAAGGAAAATCTCTGGAACACATACTGGTCCGGACTATCCGATATTCGCTTGAAAGGAAGCGTGTGAGACAGCGGTTGACAGAGACTGAGAACCGGTTCCGTTCTGTAGTCCAAACCGCAGGAAGCGCAATCTTCGTTTTGTCACCTGAATATCGAATACTCGAATGGAATAAGCAAGCAGAACGTATCTATGGCCGGCAACGGCAGGAAGTATTGAATAAAGACTATCTACAGCTATTTGTACCGGAGGAAATCCGGGATAGCGTCGCCACCGATATGAGAAAAGTATTGTCAGGAAAAACGATCAAAAGCTTTGAAAACTCGATTCGCATACGCGATGGAAGTCGGCGTATCCTGCTGTGGAACGCTTCTGCTCTCTTCGATGCTAAGGGCCAACCCATCGGAGTTATTGCAGTCGGTCAAGACATCACCGATCGTAAACGTATGGAGGATGAGTTGAGACACCACCGCGAATACCTTGAGCTAATAGTGAATGAGCGCACCGCTAACCTGCAGGAAGTAAACAAACAACTACGCAATGAGATAGATGATCGCAAGCAGATAGAACAGAAACTCTTGATAGCTAAAAGAGAAGCCGAGGCCTCTAACCGAGCCAAGACTGAATTCCTGGCCAATATGTCACACGAGCTGCGTACACCACTGCACAGCATCCTCAGCTTCGCCTCGTTTGGCACCAAAAAATACGCTAATGCCAAACCAGAGAAGCT
>JBDRTM010000327.1:0-8171 GCA_043824065.1 Planctomycetota bacterium
TACGCTGTACTATTCGTGTTTTTTCGGTTACGCGGCCAGAGGAAAAAATGACCTGCCCGGCGCAAAGGGCCTGACCGCAGCGATTGAACCGGCCACCGGCCGGGTGATTTGGTTGACGAGCGAGTACTATGTGACCGCGGGTACCACTATCAGTGCCAGCAACGGGCGTTTGTATCTGGGCGGTTACAATCCACCGAACCCAAAGACAAAAAACCGCCACGTATGGTGTCTGGATGCACAAAACGGCTCGCTCATCTGGCAGTCCGAACCGGTCGGCAAAGCGGTCAACGTGGTAACAATAGGCCGAGAGTTCGTTTTTGTACACGGCTCAACAGGCCAACCGAGCTGCCTGATTGATAAAGAAACCGGCAAAATCCTATCGAGCTTCGACATGCGGTATGCCTGTACCCGATTTACTTTGTCCGAACCTTACCTGCTGGGCTCTAACATGGACGTTATCGATACTACCAAGGGCAACAAAGTAGTGTCTTCCGGCCCCTGTGTGGATGCGCGGGAATGTGTCGGGGCCGTTGTCTCCAATGGCCGAATCTTCTACACGTCTCAGGCAAATGGTCTGCAGCTCTCTCAGGTGTGCGGCCCGGAAGCTATATCGTTCAGCCCGGTATGGCAGACGGCAAGCCCTTAAAAGACCACGAAAAAGAGAAGTGAGCTAAAGTGAGCTAAAGTGCCTAAAGTGACCCCTGCTTGTGGCTGGCAGGGGTAAAGTTACCCAGTTGTAGAAGCTTGTTTGTCGGTGTCGAAGCTGGTATCGGGCTGGAAGCTCGACGTTAGATGCTCGAAGAAAAGCGACCCAGCAACGCTGGGTTCCAATTGAAACCCGCCGTTGGCGGGTCAAGCTTCTATGACAAGCATCGATACGAGCATCGACAACCTTAAACGAAAACCGCACTTTAGGCACTTTACACTTCAGGCGCTTTCATATAGAAAACTAAGCAAACTTCCTTCCAAGCTGCATATTGTAATTCCAGGAGGTATTTTTAATGAGAAAATCACTTCCTAAATGTCTCAGAGAGAGTTAATTTCGGGCAAAATTCTTGTTACCAAATTCAAAGTTAGTGCCTTTTATAAGTAGAAGAAGTCTCGAAAATGGCTGTTATTATTATGAAGGCTTCTGCAAAATTGAGGTTAGGCATATATTATTTAAGGAAATCTGTTTTTTGATTTTCTTAAATAATCACCTAACTGCTTATTATACAATAACTTACTGTTTGAAAAGAAAAAATCAAAAAAAACGATTTTTTCTTTTCAAAGTATGCCTAACCTCAATTTTGCATAACACATATATTATAGTAAATATATCCCCCGAGAGCAAAAATGGCTATTTTCTTTATGGCAGGCCTTTGCTCTGTTGAAAAGCCACGAAAACTGTCATTCCTTCGCTTTGCTCAAGGACAGGTCTGAACGGAGCGCAGCGGAGTGAAGAATCTCTTTATGGCTCAAGAAATGAGATTCTTCGGCCCTTCGGCTTCGCTCAGGGCAAGCTTTCTTTCGCCTCAGAATGACAGCCCACGTTTTCAACAGAGCAGCAGGCCTTCTAAAGTAAATTCAAGAGCCGATTTCTATGATTTATTATTCTGCCGAATTTGTATCTCTCAAGCCATTTCTTATATTTTAATCAGGGCCAATTATGAGTCGTACAGAGCTAATAATCGGGTTGATTATTTTGTTAATAGGAACCATTGCAATAGTGCTAATAGCGATTAAATGACAATACAGGCAATTATCAGGAAGCGAGCCGCGCTGTGCGACTTGCCGGTCAATACCAATTTTTCTTAAGGGGGTTTATCATGGCTAATGGAAAAAAATTGATTGTTGCTTTGATGGTTTTATTTGCCAGTTTCATACTCACCGGATGTGGAACTCAAATCGCGGCGTTTCATCAAGCGGTGAGGTCGGGCAATCTTGAAGAGGCTGAAGCCATGCTGGCAGAGGAGCCTACACTGCTGGATGCCGAGGGAGATGGCCGGACCCTTCTATTCGAGGCGCTCCGGGAGGAACAGAAATCCATGGTTATGCTTCTCATTAACAATGGGGTGGATGTAAACATTAAAGACAAAAACTGTTTTTCCCCCCTGCACTGCGCAGCTCAGCAAGGCCATGTGGAGATTGCTGAGCTTCTCATTGCCAAGGGAGCAAATGTAAATGCAACAGATATTATGGGCGAAACTCCTTTGCACGCAGCGGCCTTAGGTGGCCACAAGGATGTAGTCGTGGTTCTGCTCGCCGGGGGAGCGAATGTGAATTCGGAAAATCAAATGGAACGCACTCCTTTGCACTTTGCAGCCCGAGACGGTCATTTGGATGTAGTCGAGATTTTGCTCGCCCAGGGAGCGAATGTTAATGCAAAGGATAAAAGTCCAAGTCGTACTCCCCTCCATTATGCGGCCCAACAGGACCACAAAGACGTCGCTGAGCTCTTGCTCGCCCAGGGAGCAGATGTGAATGCAAGAGATTTATTGTCCCGTACTCCTCTGTATTGGGCATCCATTAGGGCCAATAGGGATAGAGTTTGCAAGGATGTCGTCGAATTGCTTCGCAGGCATGGGGGTCAGTATTAACAAAACTAATCATCGGCGTGTGGATGGTTCTCTTTATTCATCCACACGCCGGAATAAGCTGAGAAGCCAAATTGGGGGAACCAAAATATCTATTTTTTAAGGGGGTGGAGCAATGAAAAAGAAAAATCAAATTAGAATGAGATTCTCGACACTTTTATTGTGCTGTCTGGCAATTGTGTTATACGCCGCACCGTGTGGCGCCAGAGAAGTTGCCAGTAGGGAAACGCTAAATGTCGGCACCGGTATGGATGTCGAACGGATTGAGAACGACTACTTAATGGTGAAGGGTGGGACGGTGAATCTATATCCGGGGGCCTATGTGGACTACGGAATCTATGCCTTTGATGGCAGCGCAGTCAACATTTATGCCGGTGAACTTGGTGCTAATTCTTTCATCACGCTTTTGGGCATTGATTCAACTGCTTCAACTGCGGTTGTGACAGTCTATGGCACTGGGTTTGCGGTGGACTGGGACCGCGACGGTACGGCTGACCCTCTTGGCCCTTCGGAAACTGAATTCACGCCTTCTCCCAGCGGCAGTGTATTGGAGGGGACCTATCAAAATGGTTACCCCATTAATCTGCTGTTCTTTAGCAGTGTACCCATTCATCTGAAAGCTCTTGACGATGAGGTGGAGATTGATATCAAGCCCGGCAGCAATACCAACAGCATAAATCTCAAGTCCAAAGGAGTCGTGCCAGTGGCAGTGCTAACGACCGAGGACTTTAATGCCAGCAACGTTGACCCCAACACCGTGGAATTTGCCGGAGCTTCGCCCGTGCGTTGGACGATAGAGGATGTAGATGATGATGGTGATGAAGATATGCTGTGTCATTTCAAGACGCAGGACTTGGTGGATCTGGATGAGGACAGCACAGAGGCTACATTGACGGGTGACACTTTTGGCGGAGACGCGATAGCTGGGACCGACACAGTGCGCATCGTGCCACGTAAGAAATAGATTTTCCCAGTCATAACTGGCAGGTTTTAATGTTGTGGCAAAGTCCTATGGGGAAGTACCGTTTCCTAATGGCTGATATAGGAGATGTAATTCCCCTCTTTTTTATATTTTTGGGCTGGATAGATGAAAGAAAAAGCTTTTACACTGGTCGAAGTGATATTAGTTGTGACCATCCTGGGCATCCTTGGGGCACTGGTTCTGCCTACATTTCAGGGGCATATTGCGAAAGCTCGGGAGTCGGCCGCTAAAGACAATCTCAGGGCAATTAGAAGTCAGATCGAGTTGTATAAGCTGCAGCATAAGGGAATCCCGCCGGGATATGTGGATGGCTCCGGTGCACCAACGGCCCTGCTTGAATTGCAATTTACTGCCACGACCACTGAAACGGGTGCAGCTTCTTCGTCCACCGTGCCTTCCGATCCCTACCTATACGGCCCTTATATTAAGAGACTGCCCGAGAATTCCTTCAACAAGCTATCGAATATTGTCTATGTACCCGAGGCGACCGACTTTTCTGCAGCGGTGGACGGCACCTCCAGCGGATGGTTATACAAGAAAGAAACCGGCGAGTTTAAGATTAACTGGACTGGCACCGATAGCGAGGGCACTGCCTTTTATAATTATTAAATGCGGGTTATTCTTCAGCACATTTCGTAAAGTTTAATTGGGTACTATGAGTCTGACAGAGTTTATTATGCCGACTTTTTACCGGCGTAGGGACAATTGCTATCGTCCTTTTGGCAGTTCGGAGGAAAAATGATGCTCGGAATTGTAAAAGATATAGAAAAGGTCAAGGTAAAACCTGATAAAGAGTTAGCATGTGCTGCCGAATCGTTGGAGCAGATTGCCGATAATATAGAGAAGTGGATTGAGCAACAAAGGGATAAATTTAAGCGCACCACCATAGCTTTCCGCAAAAAGTGGATTTCACGTTGGTTCTCAGATTTTTTCATTATGGAATTGTTCAAGGACACGACACACAAAAGGCAGTTTGGTGATATCGTAGATACGTACCGCTTGTATATGCCTGATATCGCTGAGTCGCTGAAGGAGATATGGAGCAATTTCTTAAACTGCACCAAATTTATGCGACAAATTCAAAATGATAAGAACAGGATAGAGGATAATCATGACCTTGGGTTTTGGTGTGTCAATTTTTTCGACACAGCAGCGACCCCAACAGTAGAACGCCTTCGGCATTTAGCGGAACTGACCAGAGAATATTTAGCGGCTCCAAAGCAAGCAGAAACAGAAGAGAAACGCCCTCAGGATGTACTTAATAAGCAAGTCGGTAAACTCTTGAGGTCTTCTCCCTCGGATATATCGGCTTTGGAATTAGCAAGAATACTAAACGAAAATTATGTTGGAGTATATAAACTAATCACTCCCTGCTTAGTCGGAAAAACAGAACATTGGAAAAAGCATCGTGAGAAAAAAAAGAGTAGTAGGAAAAGCTGAGCAAAAGGAGTTTGGATGGTTCACATTATTCACAACATACAGCCGGCTTAGTTAATTAGTGAGTAGTGAGTGGTGAGTAGTGAGTGGCAGCAAATTAACCAATTAACCAATTAACCAATTAACCACTCACCAATTAACCAATTAACCAATTAACCAGGCCAACGCCTCCTTGACAAATGTCTCAAAATCTCGATTTTGCTTTCCCATTTATGTGAATTAATGCCGGTCGGCGGACTTTGGCCCGACCGCCACAATCCACGCCAACATTTCCATACAAATTTCAGCACTCTCATATCATAACCCTCATCTCAAATGATGATAGGTTTTTACCATCAATACATTGCAATACCTCCTTCCTTGGAAAACTAATCAGTGAAAACTATAGCTAAGTGCCACCGTTGATACCAGATGTAACGTTTTTTCCGCAATTCTACCATCGCCAATGCCATTTAAACGACGAGCTCATCTTGAGGGGTATCAAATATATCCCACCTATATTAAACTAAAACAAAGGGCCTTATTCCAAACTGATATAGGCCCTGAATTTACGCAAATCTATATCAACCCCGTTAGATATGAAAAATACGACGTTATCTAACGGGGTCAACGATGCAACCATATCTTTCTTCGCAATCCGAAGTCCACAGTCCGCAGTCCGCAGGATGCCTGTCGGCAGATGCCTTACGGCAGAAGCAATGGGGGACACTTAAATCTTAGCTTAAGGTGCCGGCTCTGGCGGTGGAGGATACAACCGAATATCATCAAAGTACATCGTACCTGAACCTCCTGCAACTCCCGATACATCGGGATTTCTGTTACCAAGACCAAGGGCAATATTATTGACATTGGCCAGGTTCACGCCCTGTTCTGCAAAGGCCTGCAAATCGATATTCCATTGGGTCCAGGTAGTTATCTGCGCTGCATTTGGATTATCGTGATTGACCAACGCACTGCCATTGAGAGCAACATACAAAGTCTCAGCAGAGTTAGCCGAATCGCCCCTGAACCAAATCGACAGTGTATTGACACCATTCTCGGTCCAGTCACGCGGATAAGTCAACATCTTCTCCACCTCTGAATACCTGAGGATGCTGTTGTCATAGAAGACCGGCATCGATTGGCTGCCTCCGTGAACGATAGTTTCTTCGGTGTAAGAAGCAGTGTTTTCATCGCCAACGGCCGAGCCGGTCCCGTTACCGGCAAAGTAGGGTTCAGTACCCGGCGTGCCATAGCCAAGCCCATCATGCCATGCGAACCATATCTGGTTGTCGTTAACGTCGTAGTTCTCAAAATCGTCCACGACAAGGAAGTTGGCGGTGGTAAAGCTCCAGAGGATGCCTGTCCACGGACTGTCGGGATTGACGTTATTGACCTCATCAATACGCCAATAGTAAGTGGCATCCCATAGGAGTTTTCCGGGGTCATAGCTCTCAGCACCAAGGTCCCTGGTGCCTTTATACTCCGGCGAGCCGGTGTCGGCATTTTTCACGGCATCTTTATCTGTGCCGAAATAGACCTCATGCGAAGCAGCATAGACATTCGGCGACCAGGTAAGAATCGGTGTTTGCTTTATATCCACAGCGCCATTGGACGGGTCAGGGCTCCCGACGGCGCCCTGAGTGGTAAAGCTCCAGACGTCGCCTTTATGCGTTTCAATGGCATCAAACTCATCGACCCGCCAGTAGTAAGTCTTAGCCAATTTAAGTGTGCCGGGAGTATAGGTTGTCGCTCCCTGAGGGAGACCCCCAGCGGCATTATTCACGTCGTCAAAGTTGTCGCCGAAATATACGGTGTGCAGTTTCGAACCGAAACCTCCCGTCCAGCTAAGCTCCACATTCGGGTCTATCAACTCGGCACCATTAGACGGCTCGGGTGCATAGGCGGTCCTGGGAGGAATACTAAAGCTCCAGATCTCGCCTTTCCACGGACTATTCGGCTCGGTGTCATTGACCTCATCGATTCGCCAGTAGTAAGTTGTACCCGGAACAAGACCATCCGGATAAGGAAATCCGGGAAAACCAACTACAAAAAACGTTCCAACCTGGTTTCCTTGGAACGTGCCTTCGGCTCCGTAATTCACATCGTCGAAATTCTCAGCGAAATACACATCGTGTGAGACCGCATAACATCCCGGTGTCCAGGAAAGGTTCATCCATGTGTCTTGGTGGAGGGAACCGTTGGATGGGTCAGGGCCAAACGCCTCTGGACGAGACGCCAGCTTTGCTATTTCAGCCGCCGACAGCACCTTGTCATAAATGCGCAGGTCATCTACGACTCCTTCAAACCAGCCCATTTCGTGGCCTGAGTTAGAACCAACGAGAAAACGGTCACCATCGGCCCATAGCGTACCAATGGTTGTCGCAGTGCCTTCCTCTTGACCGTTCACGTATAAGCGTACATCCCCATTGTTGGTTGCGACCAACACCACGGAATACCAGGTACCAGCTTTAATCACGGTTGTTCCCAGCACCCTACGCTCGCTGCCATCCCAGGCGTAATGCTCGAACACACCAGAGCTTTGAATCCTCAACTGGTGTGACCAGTGAGTGGTTGGCCCTGCATCGCTCGTGCGTACTACGATGCTGGCGGGACTTATCCGCACAGGCTTGACCCAGGCAGATATTGTGTAAACTGTAGGGTCGCTTGTGTAGGGAAGATTCACGAAGTCATCGGTCCCGTCAAATTCCAGTGCCTGTTCGAACTTCCCCACTACGTAATTGGGCATTCCACCGTCGAATGTGTCATTCGCCGAACCTGCTGAGTCATCCAGATTCCCGTCAAATTTCCAATGACCAACAAGATCAGCCGATACGTTGCTTGCTCCGCTTAGTACCAAAACAAAAGAGACCAAATAAATCAATTTCCTACGCATCATAATCCTCCTTAAAAAATAAAAATATGTTGTTAATTGAAATGTAAAATTTCTTCTCTGCGAAATACAAAGTGTGTGCTATAACTCCATGCCTTACATAATAACTCCTCCTCTATCGAAAAACCACAAAGATTCCACAACTTAAAAGGCCAAAATCCACAGATACCTACCCATGCGACCCCTTCAGCTACCCCTTCGACGGAGTTTACCCTGAGCGTAGCCGAACGGGCTCAGGTCTACGGCTAATTCATGGCAAGCTTTTTTCGCTCAGGGCACGTTCTATGTGGGCACAAACTACACC
>JBDRTM010000328.1:0-6197 GCA_043824065.1 Planctomycetota bacterium
AACGCTGGGTTCCGATTGAAACCCGCCGTTGGCGGGTCAAGCTTCTATGACAAGCATCGATACGAGCATCGACAACCTTAAACGAAAACTGCACTTTAGGCACTTTACACTTTAGGCACTTTACACTTTAGTAGCGGCGAATATGCCGCCTCGACGATTTTCGAGCATACGTTGCTCATCGTAAATCCCGCCTTCGCTGCTGCCTTGGGCAAAAGTGAATGCGTTGTAAATCCAGGAATTGTATTAAGCTCCAGTACGTAGGCAATTTCCTTATCGCTCAGCATAAAATCAACTCTTGCAAAGTGCCGGCAGCCGAGCACATAGAAACAATCCATCGCCGCCTGTTCGATTTGAGCTGTTACAGCAGGGTCCCTAATCGTATCGAACAGATATTCCGTTTGCTCATCAATATATTTTGCCTGGTAATCGTAAAAGCCGGTTCGACTTATAATCTCAATAATTGGGAGCGCCTCATCTTCTAATATGCTGACTGTTATTTCTTTACCCGGGATGAATTTTTCAATCATACAATCGCCGAACTCACTCAAGGTTTCCTTGGCGGCGCCGATAGCTTCCTGCTTCTCGTCGATAATCCTGACACCAACACTGCTCCCCTGCTTTATGGGCTTGACAACATATTCATCTGCAAGGTACTGCAATCTGCTCTCAAGCTGCTCGATATCAGTCTCAGCATTAAACTCAATCGCCGCTGGCGTAGCCACACCGGCTTTGGCAAAGAGCTTTTTGCTTGCCATTTTATCAAAGGCCAATTTGCTTGCTGTCGGCCCGCTTCCCGTATAGACAAGGGACTTATTGTGGAGTATTTGCTGGAGCTGCCCGTCTTCGCCGAATTCGCCGTGCAGGGCGGGGAAGAACACATCAACGCTGCTATCCTCTAAGATATCAAGATTGTCCGGTCGAACGTCGGCTGTTACCACGTTAAAGCCGGCCTCTTTTAGCGCTTCTGAAACACACTCACCACTTTGAATACTTATCTCGCGCTCAGACCCGATTCCCCCCGTAAGGACAGCTACTTTTAATTTGCTGTTCACTGTTTTTTCAGCTCCTTAATCCCAAACTTCAATTTCAAGCTCCAGCTCGGTGTCGAACTGTTCTTTAACTCTCTGTTTTATGGCCTCTATCAGTCTTTTGACATCGCGGCTTGTACAGCCTTTTTCGGCGATTATGAAATTTGCATGCTTCTCACTGACCAGAGCCCCGCCGATTTGCAGTCCTTTTAGACCGGCCCTGTCAATCAAAGCGCCGGCCGAAACACCCCTCGGATTCTTAAATATACAGCCGGAATTCCTCGTATTCAGCGGCTGATTGTTCTTTTTATAAATCCATATTTCTTTTACCGTCCGCATGATTTGTTCCGAGTCAGCCGCGTTAAGTTTCAACCGGGCGTTGAGAATGAATTTTGCAGTGATATTTGTTCGGCGGTAGTCAAATACCAGTTCCGGTTTACTCTTTTCAAAGACATTGCCCTGGCCGTCCATCAGCGTAACGCTTTCTACCGCTGCACCGAAATCTCCGAAGTTGCCCCCCGCATTCATTTTCACCGCTCCGCCGACAGAGCCCGGTATCCCTGTCAGGGCCTCGATACCTGAAAGCCCTTTTTCCACGCAGGTTAGGACTAGCTTGCTCAATTCCGCCCCGGCCCAGGCGGTGACCTCCTCACCCTCAAACTCTATTTGTGCGAGCTGCTCTGCCTCGAGCTTTATCACCGCCGCCCGCAGGCCCTGGTCACTGATTAGCAGATTGGAGCCGAACCCCATCACGTAAATCCGGATATTGCTCTCGTTGCATCGCCGGACCACCTCTTTGAGCTGTTCGACTGTTTTGGGCCTGATAAAAAAATCAGCCGGCCCCCCAAGCCCGTACCACGTCCGCTTGGCCAACGGATAATCAGTCTCAACTATTTCCTCTAAGTCGCTGAATGAATCCATCTGCTACCTTCCAAATATCGCCTGCGCCCATAGTAACTACAACGTCGCCGGCAGTTATGTTGCTCTCTAAATAATCACAAATAGCCCCGAAATTGTCGATAAATAGCGCCTCAGTGCCATTGGCTCTTATCCTTTCGACAAGTATCCGGGCGTTAACCTCTTTTTTGGCCGAGGCCGAATCCCGGACGAAATAAATCTCCGGCACAATAGTTACATCGGCAAGCTTAAAGCTTTCGGCGAAATCATCAAGCAAAAATCTTGTTCTGCTGTACTGGTGCGGCTGAAAAACACACCAGATTCGTTTTGGCCGATACCTTTGCCGTATCGCCAGCAACGATGCCCTTATTTCCGTTGGGTGGTGAGCGTAGTCGTCAATAACTGTGATTTCGCCGAATTGCCCCTTAAACATCAGCCTACGCTCGATTCCGGTAAAGTCCGGCAGCAGCTCGAGTATCTGCCCTGTTTCCAGCCCTGCGTTGACCGCCATAGCCACCACCGCTAATGCGTTTAGTATATTATGCGTCCCTGGGACCGAGATCCGGGCCTGCCCTAACGATGTACCATTATGATAAACGTCAAAGCTATAGAGTCCCTCATTTAGCACAATATTCTTAGCGTAGAAATTACAATTTTCATCAAGCCCGAAAGTCTCCCAGCGCAGCTTAGATGCCGTCTGCCTGATAATTTTTGCCACATTTACATCTTGGCCGTTTGCAATCACCACGCCTTGGGGCTTTAGGCCAAGAGCGAATTCGCCAAACGCCTCGACTATCTCATCTTCATTCTTATAGTAATCCAGATGGTCCTGCTCGATATTCAGTATGCAGGCGATTTTCGGCTTTAGGTTCAGAAAGCTTCTATCGTATTCACAAGCCTCGGCCACGAAATATTTACTATCAGCCACGCCTGAAGAGCTGCCTAACTGACTGACTCTGGCCCCGATGATAAAGTTCGGTTGGAGACCGGCCTCTTTGAGCACATAAGTAAGCCATCCGCTTGTTGTGCTTTTGCCGTGGGTCCCGCTTACTGCGATACCCTCATAGCGGTCCATTAACTCCCCCAAAACCTCAGCGTATTTATAGACTTTGTATCCTCGCTCCCGCGCCAGTTTCAATTCCGGATTATCTTCTTTTACCGCCGCCGAGATAACGACCGCCTTTGTTCCCAGGCTGAGGTTCCTGGCCCGGTGGCCGATTTTTATATCGGCTCCCATCTGCCGAAGTCCGTCTATAACATCGCTTAGTGTTTGGTCCGAGCCGGTTACAATCGCCTCGTGTTTCATCAGAAGCTGGGCCAGCCCGCTCATCCCGATACCGCCCGCCCCGATGAAGTGGAATCTCATCCCCTCTACGGATAGTTTTTTGTGTAAGGTTGCCGTTCCGTATTCGTCAGCAACTTTTACACTCCTCTTGTCATTCCCGCGCAGGCCTGTCCTCGACTCCGATCGGGGGAGGGAATCCATATTATTATAAGTTTCTGAATTCGGCTGGTTCATAGCATCCTTATCTATGGCATTCTTTCCTTAAAAGAAGTAAAGTCTTTTGCATAACTTTCTATAGAAGAAGTATAGATAGTCTAACACAAAAATCAGACTCAGAAAAGAAAAAAGCTGATATCTGTAACGGGTGATTTGCCAGCATCCGGCACCTGAAATTCTTTTTGATGCGCCTGCCGCCCGGGTCATAGGTGTAGGTAATCGTGTCCCAATTTGTCGGATCCGGGGGCGGCGAACCTGTCCACTGCACATAATCTACCGAGCCGCGATCGTTACCACTGTCCCCGCTGCCGTCCTTGACATAGCGCCACTTCAGCTATGTAGCAATGCGGTATATTGTATTATAGTATACTGTATAGCAGTACATTGCAATGCGATATAGTGGATAGTCATCCACGGTTGTTTACGCTTATTGCATATCGTTATCGTTTCAGATTCTTCCGACTACTTTGGGTGATTAATTGCAAAGGCGGGGCAGGAGAAAGGATATTGACGATTGATTCGGCCAAAAGTCGGCGGATATGCGATATTAACGATTGTCCCCGCTAACGGCTTGCGGGGATGACAATATTATTGCAAAGAAAGGCCACATACTATGCGCTGCGAGGTATGGCTTGATTCTCGATGCTGGATACTCGATTCACGAACTACTATTCACGAGACGAGCAAAGGACCCCAAGTACCAAGCTTCCGTCTTCTGTCCTCTGCCTTCTGGCTTCCGATTTCTGCCTTCTGTTCTCTACCGGCTGGTCTTTAATTGTGAGTAATAATTCTCATCTTTGCTTTCATGACCTCTTTATCCGGTGCTGCTACTTCCATCGAAGCTTCTGGTATTCTTCCATGGTCCGAATGAACTTGACCGTGCCATCATTGAGCAAAACGCAGCCACCGCGGGGGTCGTGGTTATCGAAAGTAAATAGTTCAGGGCCGCCGTGCTGATTCCAGCCACCTTTTGTCTCGAATAAAAGCACAGTGTCCGGTGGAGAATTCGGTTTGCAATTTCGGTTCATAGCGTAATGGCATTTGCCTGGGCCTGCAGTCGGACACTTGAAATACCTCATCCCATATCCCTTTGAAATATAATCGAATCGACAGTAACGTACAATGGTGTCACACCATTTGGACAATGGGTATGTCTTCCCACTTCTGAATAAAAACTGCAAAAGCGAACAGAGGCTCCTTAGATTGTCTGCACAGTCTAATCGCAACTGAAACGGTTGTATCTGCGTCGTGATCATCCTCAGGCTTGGTATGCCTGTTTTGTACCTGATACACTGTTCTTCTTCGGTAACGATAGACCTATCATCATATATGGTAAAGGATGTAAGACGCTCACCGTCACGATAGCATATTACACGAGTTGTGCTTCGTTCAGTGAAAATCCCCCCGGGCAATCCCTTTCCGACTTCGTGGGCAAAGGCTTTTATGTGTTCTTGATTGTCCGTGACGATTTTTTGCAGAGACTGTAAATATTTAACCTCCTCAGCACTAAGCACGTCCCGCTCATTCGGATAAGGAAAGAAATAATCGAGTATCGAAGGTTGATACCGCATCTCAATTCGCGTGCAATGGTTCAGATCAGGCGGTGATGCTTTTGGCTGATCATATTTCTCTTCATATGGAATTCGCAGGTCTTCGATCGTTATCCGTAAAACCTGCTCTCCCATGCGAAACTGGCCTGTCCAGGGAATTACGAGATCTTCACCCCTGTGCCTCACGAGTCCTTTTAACCAATTTAACCAATAGAATCCCAACAAACGTCCTCCAAACCACTCTTGAATAGAGGCCGGATAGGTCGGATAGACCACGGGCTTTTTGTCACGGGGTTTCTCTTCCTTTTCAAGGATGCCACGAATCATGCCGGACAAGTCCCCGGGATAATAGCCGATCTCCAGAGCAAAACTTTTGGCATAAGCCTTGCCCGGCTTGGTCGGATAAGCCCAAAAAAAGCGGGACTCAACAGGCAGGGGCAGGAACAAGCATTCAGTCCGAGATTGACCCGCTCGCAAACGCACGTAGCGACCATGAGGCGGTGCGACCACCGAGTCCCGAGCCTCGATATCAAGCCGTCTGCGTATCAGAAGAGTCTGTTTGTCTTCGGCCATGTATGCCTCAAAATCGCACTCATGTAAGTCCACAGAGATGTCCTCACAGATCCAGATATCATGCTCAGAATCATTTTTTATCTCATAGCGCAACTTAAGGATTTTGTCGCTTATATTCAGTTCAGTTACGTCGATGGTAGGCGTTTCGGCCTTCTTCTCGACACCTGAATCAGTCTTGGGCTGGGCCTGTATCCGCGTTGCCAGAAGAATACAGAGGGACAGTGCTACAATCAAAATTGTAGATTTGTACATCTCTAAACCTTTACTTTAGTTCATTCGCTTAGCAAAACACTAATATTGTATTTTTTCCTGCTGGCAATGCAAGCATTACTGTGGATTTTTCATTCTGGTGTTATTTATCCACTTGCTTCATCAACGAATCGCAGAGAGGTTGGCAGATTACTGCATCAGCGGGAGATACCATTTAGGCCGTTCGGGTCTGTTTGGTGAGTCGAGCAGCTCTTGCCAGGCTTCGTCGGTGAGCCGGTCGCTCATTGGGTGCTTGACCTCGTAATAGCTGAGCACGGGGCCTGCGGCCAGGAAAATCGAGCCGTCCGCACCGTAAGGTGTCCTGTGGAGAGACGGGCAGGCCACGATAATCAGGTCAACGTATCCTACAGCCTCTTCGAGGACTTTTCCCTCTGCGGT
>JBDRTM010000329.1:0-8870 GCA_043824065.1 Planctomycetota bacterium
CTCCGCCGAAGACACAAGCGGCGCTGCTGGAAGCGATGCAGGAGCACAAAGTAACCTCATCGGGCCATACGCATACGCTGCCTGAACCTTTTTTAGTGCTTGCAACGCAAAATCCGATAGAGTTGGAAGGTACGTATCCACTTCCGGAAGCACAATTAGACAGGTTTATTTTGCTTGTTAAGGTTGACTATCCCAACCTGCAGGAAGAGCAGCAAATATTGTTGACGACCACCGGTCGTGATGGAGAGCCGCTCGACGGCATCCTTGATGCTAAATCGGTCTTGAGGTATCAGGATTTGGTTCGGCAGGTCCCGATTAGCGAACATGTGGCCCAATATGCGGCAAGGCTGTGCCGCGCGACGCGGCCGCAGTCCGATGAGGCCCCTGAGTTTATCAGTGAGTTTGTGCGCTATGGTTGCGGGCCCCGTGCCGGGCAATCTTTGATATTAGCAGCTAAGGCACATGTAGTTATGAACGGTCGCTTCAACGTCTCATGCGACGATATCCGAAAATACGCCTTGCCTGTGCTGCGTCACAGGATGATTCTTAATTTTGCCGCAGCCAGCGAAGGGCTTGATACTGATGCGGTGATAAAGAGATTACTGGACACGGTGGGTGAGTCAGAGTAAATAGCGCAAAGCTTGACAAAGTGCAGAAACTGGTTTGGCGTTGTCGAAGCTGGTATCGAAGCCGGATACTGGAAGCCAGATACTGGATAAAGTTCACCGCCGTTAGGCGTCCTGTGGAGAATCCGGCTTTGGACCAGGACTTTGTAAAAAGAAAACACGAGCTTCGAGTTTCCAGGGCGAGCATCGATACGAGCATCGACAACCTTAAACGAAATTGGTTATTGGTAATTGGTTATTAGTTACCATTTACTATTTACCGTTTGGCGTAAGCCGGAGGTGTGTATGGTTGAGTCCATAGGTTATCGCTATCTTCCGCCACGAATGGCGGAGCGTCTGCGCGGAGTTGAAATAGGAGTGCGTCGGCCAATGGACGGCAGCCACCAAGGCCTGCACAGGTCTCCTGCGTTCGGGTCCTCGGTGGAGTTTGCCGAGTACCGCGAATACGCGCCCGGTGACCCGGTTGCCCGGATTGACTGGCCGGTTTATGCCAGAAGTGACCGGTACGTTATCCGGCGGTTCCACGAAGACGTAAGTATCCGCTGCTACATTATGTTAGATATATCCGGCAGTATGAAGTACCAGCAGGATGGGGCGCTGCAGAAGAGCGAATACGCCTGCTATCTGGCGGCGGGGATGATGTATGTGATGGTGCAACAGGGTGATACCGTTTCGCTGATTACGTTTGACGACCAGATACGGGAGTACTATGAGCCTTCGGGGACCTTTGTGGGGCTTAAACCAATGCTGCAGGGCCTTGAGAAAATCGAGCCTAAGTCCGAAGGACTCCGCCGTAAGGCGTCCCCAAGCGGACTTTCGGAGAACAAAGGTAATATCGAAGCGGCGCTGCACAGCGCGGCCGAGCTGATTAAGGGCAAAGCATTGGTGGTCGTCATCTCCGACCTGCTGGAAGAGCCGGAAAGTATTCTGCAGGGTATTAACCACCTTTACTATGACGGCAAAGAGATTACGCTGTTTCATATTCTGGACCCGGCGGAGATGAACATGTCAATAACGGGACTGGCCGATGTTACCTCGCTGGAGACGAAAGATAAAATAACGGTGGATTTCAGGCGGATACGCGATGCCTACCTTGAGCAGCTGCGTCTTTATCTCGACGAGCTGCGAAGCGGCTTTCAGAAGACCCGGTCAGAATACATCCTGACAGAGACCAGGACAGAGGTGTATGACGCTATTTTGCAGAGGAGTAGAATGGTATGATTTTTTCTGCTCCCATCTTTCTTTATCTTGTACCGTTGGCGGGGCTGCCGGTAGTTTTTCACCTTATACTGAAGCAAAAAAAACGGACTGTGGTATTCTCGACTTTGATGTTCTTTCACCGGACCGACCCAAAGCTGAACTCGCATCGCAAGATACGGCAGTGGCTTTTGCTTTTGATGCGGATTTTGTTGATTGCATTTATACTGTTAGCTTTATCGCGGCCTGAATTTGTGACGTCGATGGGTCTGGGCGGTAAGATTTCGGTCGTAGCCATAGTTGACAACTCTGCTTCAATGAGCGAGCTTAGCAGCTATGATAATGATAAGAGCAAGCTTGAATGTGCTACCGAAGGCGCAAGAAAGCTTATTTTGGCGTTAGAAAGTAGTGCAGACGCAGCGGTAATATTGTTGGTTGATGAGCCGGCGGTACCGGCAGCCGATTCATTAACTTCCGATACGGAATTGCTTTTAGATTCGCTTGGTAAAATCAGACCCACGGCAGCAACGGGAAATGCCGGTTATGCGCTGGCGCGGGCTTTTGAGCTACTTCGTGCGAGCACTACGGGCGGCGGGGCGGTTCATGTATTCAGCGACCTGCAGCGGAGCGAGTGGACTTCGGCGAGCTCAGTAGAGGCGGGGAGAGATTTGGAACAGGCCAAAACAGGGGGGGCACCAATAACGGTCTATTTTCACAAGGTCGAGTCCGAAACCCGTGACGAAGCTAATGTTGCGATAGCGGCGGTCCAATTTCCCGAGGAAACGGTTCTGCCTAAGCACCCTTATACAATCGGCTTAGTCCTGCAGAACAATTCGGATATTGTCGCTAATGTGCGAGTCAACTCTATTGACGACCAGGGCCAGAAAAGTACGGAAAACGTGGTAGTAGAACGAGGCAGAGCCAAGACAGTGGAGGTGGAAACGAAGCCGGATGAGGCTGGGTATCACTGGATTAAGGCGTGGGTCGAAGGCGATGGTTTCTCGGGGGACAATGAAGCGGGGATAGGGATATTCTGCGAAGAAACGGCAACGGTTTTGTTCGGGGGTACGCCGGATGAGTTCGGGGTGCTGCCGGTGGCCCTGTCGCCTTCAGGCAAGGGGCAATTTACCGGTATGGTCGTGAAGTTCAGCCTGCCGGGTCAGTTGAGCCAAACCGCCGCCAGGGAAAAACCAATTCTGATTGTTACGACGTGGACAGGGATGCAACTTATGAAGGAAAACTCGGTATGGCTGCGGGAGTACATAGAAAAGGGCGGTAATCTTCTGGTTGTTCCATCCCTTAGACCTGGTCGGAGGGATGGACAACTTCCGGACTGGCTCGGTGCAGGCATAAAGGCCCGCGAGGTGCACGCGCGGGGCGCCGGCTTAGAGGTGTTGACAGAAAGAACCACCTTCTGGAATCGAATCCGCGAAGCAACCGCAAATTCAAAACTGGAATCTGTCAGTGCGTACGCATTTCATCCGCTGGCATTATCTGCCGAGTTTACGCCGCTTCTGGGAGTTGATTTTCAGAAAGTAGTAATTGCACAGAGAACGCTGGGCAAAGGCAATATTTATGTTAGCGGCACAGCCTTTACTTCGCGTTGGAACACGCTGACCTCTTCGGGATTATTGGTAGTGATTGCGCAACGCATGGCAGTGACGGGGTCCTCGTCCGAGCAGGAGGGAGCATTGTCATTAGTGGCGGGTGAGCGTCCGCGTGGTATCAGGGCCCAGGGTGGCGAAGTTGAGGTTCTTTCCTTAGTAGGTGATTCAATGGACTGGAAAGGCAAAGAGCAGGAGATTCCAGCCTTTCCGAGAGCCGGTGTGTACCTCGTTACGGCAGGTGATAATAAATACTGTATATCGGTGCGAGCATCAGAGAAAGAGGGGTTGGAAAAATTTGTCGAGGGCTCGGAAGTTCCGGCTATGGGTCAAATAGCACATCAGATTTTGCCTTATGATGAGGCTGTGGACTTTGAGCAATACCATAAGGGCCAGGCAAGGTCAGTAGAGATGTTTTTGTTTTTGCTTCTGTTGGCAACGCTGGCGTTGTTAGCAGAGGGCTGGCTGGGGGCCCCCAGGCTGTCCCGGGCCAGTCAAGAAAAAACACCGGAAGCAGAAACGATGTCAGAGATTTCCGAAAGCGATAAAGGGCGATTGTGGTCCCCAGTTAACAGACTAAGCCGTCAGCTAAGGAACATTATTGGCAAATCGACTCATGATACCCCCGTGCTTTCTGGCGAAAGCAAGAACGGAGGGAGGGCAAGCTAATGGGAATACTGCGGTGGCAAGCGCATCTTAATCCCGTCCTCGGGGCGGGACTGATTCTGGGGCTGGGGGTCTGGCTGATTTTTCTGTATCGACGGCAGCGAAGACAATATTCGGCCAAAGAGGCTATGGTGTTGGTAGTACCCAAGATACTAATAGTGCTGCTGTTGATTTTAGCATATTTTGACCCGGTGTGGACCGTGATGCAAAAGCCCGACGAAAATCAAAAGGTTCTTGCGCTTGTGGATACATCTTCTTCCATGGAGGTCGCGGATAAAGCCGAAGGCAGCCGAGGTAAACGGGCCTACACTATGCTTGAGAAACTTACGCAAAAACTGCGTTCTTCTTATATAGATTTTGATACGCTGGAATTTGACAGCCAGGTGCGCAAAAAGGAAGAGCAACTTGCGGAAGGCATCCGGGAGACCGATTTAGGCAAGTGTCTGGTTACAATAGCAGATAAGCCGGACCCAGCAGCGCTGGGTTTGAGCAAACCCGCCGTTGGCGGGTCCAAATACATGAGCGTGCTTCTGCTTACGGACGGAGGCGATGAAGTGGTGCAAAACGTTAAGCTGCCTGAAGTGCCGGTTTACATTGCCGGCGTGGGCAGCGACCCTGAGACCTGGAATGATATAGCGATAACCAGGATTGAGACGCCGGAAGTTGTTGAAGAGCAAAGCGATTTTGAGGTAACCGCTGAGGTCGTAGCCCGCTGTGCTTCCTATGCTTTTGCCACAGGGGCAGAGCGGGTGAATGTGAGAGTGGAAGCCAAAGACGGGCAGGACTGGGAAACTCGAGACTCCAAACTGGTTGACCTAACAGGCTCCAGAGCACGTGTGAAGTTCAATATGAAAAGTCCATCTGAAATGGGAATGAAAAAATATCGTGTTCGAGTCGAAACGATTGATGGGGAGCTTTCTGCATTGAACAATACGCGGATTTTCTCAATAGAGGTACGTAAAAATACTCTGTCTGTACTTCTTTTTGCTCAGCAGTTAGGATGGGATTTCAGGCAGATTTTCAAGGAGCTGTCCGACGATTCGTCGGTGGCACTAACGTCGCTGTTTCGCGTGAGCAGCGACCGATTTATTGTGCGGGGAAGTCGTCAGAAAGGTGATGAGAATCTTGAAGCAGGCTTTCCTTCGAGCAAAGGACTGCTTGATTTGTATAAATGCGTTATAGTTGGTTCGTTCCCTGCCTCACAGTGGCGGCAGGAACAGTTGCAAGCTTTAGTAGAATACGTGCGTGAAGGGGGGGCGGTGATATTTCTCGGAGGAGAGCATTCCTTCGGTCAGGGCGGGTATTCGAGGACAGTGATTGAGCCGCTGTTTCCATGGCGGATAAGTGCAGGTAAGCCGGAACTGCAAACAGGCCGGTTTACGGTGAATGTGCCGTTATCAGCGGCAAATCATAGTATTGTTTCCGAAATGTCAAAGCTCATTGGTCAGGCCCCCGCCAGCAACAAGCGGGGTCAGCCCCCGCCAGGGACAAGCGGGGGCACTATTGAGAGTATAAATCTATCCGGGTCTTTGAGGAGCGGAGCTATCAACCTGCTGGATGCTTCTGTGGGTAACAGGACGGTGTCGGTAGTTGCACTTCAGCGCTTCGGGCAGGGACAGACAATGGGAGTGGCGACGAATACGCTGTGGAAGTGGACTCAGGCATCCGATGTGCTTAAGCAGGCTTACGGTCATTTTTGGCGACAGTCGGTCAGGAACCTGTCGCAATGGGAGGAAGGGGAGCGCTTTGTTGGCGTCAAGTGGGACAAAAAAGGCTACAGGCCCGGTGAACAGGCCAGCACTACGATTCGCGTGGCCGGGCGCTATAATCCGGGACAGTTACACTTGAAAGCAACGTTGACCCCGCACCCCTCGTCCCTCGACTCTCGTCCCTCGTCTCTCGTAACCGGCTCAGGTTCAATTGGTGCGGCCCAGCCGGTATCTGTCGAACCCATGATGGGCAAGGAAAATACGTTCCGTGCGGAAATGGTCTTTTCCAAGAGGGCCGAATACCTGTTTGAAGTGCAGGCTTATGTAGGAGAAAAACTATTAGAGTCTTATGAAAAGACGTTAGTGGTCGGGCCAAGTGTGAATGAAGGTGCTAATCTGGAAGTTGACCATGCGTTTCTTGACAACCTGGCGATGCGAAGCGGCGGTGCGTATTTTCGAGAAACCGACTTTGAAAATCTGGTCGAGACACTTAGAAGCAGGGTCATAGATTACGCTGTCAGTGTGGAGATTCCACTGGTTCAGGATAAGTACATATACATTCTGATATTTTTGGGTATTCTTATGTTGGAATGGACGATGCGGCGCAAGATGAATCTGTTTTAATGCAAAGAGTTGGATAATTGTGCAGAAAACAAAGCTGAAAAGAGAGCCGAAGGAAATGAAGCCAAAAGCGAAAAGGTATAAACCAGACCAATTTCGTTTAAGGTTGTCGATGCTCGTATCGATGCTCGCCCTGGAAACTCGAAGCTCTCCACAGGATGCCTTCCGGCAGTGTTTTCTTTTTACAAAGTCCTGGTCCAAGGCCGGATTCTCCACAGGACGCCTAACGGCGGTGAACTTTATCCAGTATCCGGCTTCCAGCATCCAGCTTCGATACCAGCTTCGACACCTGTACCCGCGTTTTCTGTGCGGGAAGCACAGGTGCGGGCAACGCCAAACCAGTGTCGTCCGGTCAGATTGGCAGAGCAAACTTCGCAGAGTAGCATTTTTAAATTTTGGGTTTTGGGTTTTTTGCTTTTTAGTTTGGTTTGGTAGCGTGGCGTGTGGGGCTTCGACAGAGACGTTGTTTGGCGATGCCTCGCAGGACAAAAGTTCAGTTAGGGTTGCAGCGGTTTATTTTTCCGATGGGAAGGTGCTGACGGGTAAGATTTCACTGACGCCGGGCCGAAGCTTCAAGCTGAACATACCCAAGGGGGGGAAGCTCAAGACTAAAGATATGGTAACCGGCGAAGACGTGCAATACGGCAAAGTCAGACATTTTACTTTTGGGCCGGTGCGGGAGATTCGTTTTTATCCGGAAAAGGAGGAGATGCGCCGCAATTGGAAGTTCGTAGAAACGACCAAGTACAACGAAAAGACAGGAGAAGCAGATTATTCGCCTGCTGCAAAGGCTTATTCCGGCCAACCGTATCCGCTGCGGTATCTCGCCGCGACGGTGATTTTCAACAGTGATGAATCTCTGCAGGGACATCTCTATACCGCGACAGTGTATCTTAAGACCAAGGAGAAAACTTACAGACTGGTTTTGCGGAGTAAGCAGCGGGGCAAGGAGGGAACTACGCTGGATGAGCTGGTTTACGTCAGAAGAATAAAACTATTAGACGAAGGAAAAAACATTGCAGCTAAAGTTACAATGAAGTTTGCCGATATGCGTTTTGGTCCGAAGGATGCGGTTCAGGCGGTGACAAAGGAATCTCTGACGCCGATACCAACTAAAATGACCGAAAGCGACGATACCTGTGTGGTCGAATCCGCATTTGGCGAGGAGTTTTATCTTGCTGTGAGAAAGGACGGAAAGTACATCGTTGGCTGGCCCCCGCCAGCGACAAGCGGGGGCAGGCCAAAGGAGCAAAACAAACAACTGTTTGCGCTGGCCCGGGATCACCTAAAAAGGCAAAGAGATTTTTATAATGACAAGAAACTGTTAGGAGTTACCACCCCCGCCAGCGACAAGCGGGGGCAGGCCAGTGAGGATGGCAAAGAAGTGCTTACCTTAGTGAGTCTGCGACGCAAGGTAGCGCCGACTCATTTCGGCGAGATAGGCGGCGAGTGGGACAGAGAGTTGGGGACAGTGGTTGAACCCTGGCGGTTGAGTATCTGGCGATGGAAGTATGATAGAGTAAATCAGGAACTGATACTATCTTCGCGTGGGACTTTTTTCCGCGTTATTTTGTTGCCGGAGGACCCTACGCCGGAAGTTGTTATTTCAGAAAAGCTTTGGCAATTACGGCAGAAGGACGATATTGTCATTGTAGGTCAAAGCCCTCAAAAAAACTTTATTGGTGAGTAGTTAAATGGTGAGTGGTGAGTGGAATAAGTGAACTAAATCCGCCGCGGCGGATAAAGTGCCTAAAGTGAGCTAAAGTGAGCTAAAGTTACAGCTTTGCTGTCATTCTGAACGCAGCGCAGCGAAGTGAAGAATCTCTCCTGCTGCGACGAGCACAGCACGGCGAGTTTTCGTTGACCAGATCCTTCGGCTTCGCCGAAGAGCCTGCCCTGAGCTTGCCGAAGGGATCTGGGCAACGAAAAGGAGATTCTTCGCTTCGCTCAGAATGACAGTGCCTGTTTTAGCTTTCTTACCCATATTAACATATTTTCAATCAGAATCGCTGATAGGTAAAGGGAAAAATAAAAAATATTGAAAATTTTTTAATTCGCTATTATATATAGACTTATGAAGATACTGATTTATAAAAAAAGTGGAATTTTCGTATCAAACACGCAGGTAGCTCTAATTACAGGGTTCGAAATCGAATCAGAATCAGAATTTGAAATAGATTTAGAAACTTCGAGTCTGAATCAGATTCAGATTCGAAGTTATGTAATCCGGTTTTTTTGATTACGAAAAGGAATCTTATGCCATTATCAGCGTCACTTATACCTTTGACCCGTGGAACATTTGCAATCGTTAATACTGAACTACTAAGAACCTTGAATTTACACAGGTGGTATCTTTCTTTTGACGGTCGAAGAAACCGCTACGTAAGACGTTCTGAACAAGGTAGGACAATCTATATGCACCGAGAGATAATGAATCCACCGAAAGG
>JBDRTM010000330.1:0-4558 GCA_043824065.1 Planctomycetota bacterium
CTATGACACAGAAGAAGTTACCTGCTTTAAGCCCTTCTGAAACAGAAATCCTAAGATTAGTTTGGCAGCTTGACAAGGCAACCGTGCAAGAGGTTTGCGATAAGCTGCCTGCCAGAAGAAAAATTGCTTACGCAACGGTCCAAACCCTGCTGCGTCGGCTCGAAAAGAAAGGCTATCTGAAACACCGCAACCGGGGCAAGGCCCACGTCTTTTTCGCCGCGGTAAAGAGCGAAAATGTCATAAAAAGGTCGGTCAATGACTTTCTCGACAGGCTCTTCGGCGGCGACCCTATTCCACTTATGCAGTACTTAGCCGAACACGGCAAAATCGACACCGACGATGTCGAAAAACTGAAACAATTAGCAGGTAAAAAATAGCCAATGGTTTTTGGTGGAGCGGTAATAGTGGAAAATTATTTAACGCAAATCACGAATTATCTGCTGATGCAAAGCTGGCAGATAGCCGTCCTGGTAGTAGTAATAACAGCGGTAAATTTGGCACTGAAAAACAAAAGCGCCCACATGCGCTACCTGCTCTGGCTGATTATCTTGGCTAAATGTCTCGTGCCACCTTTGTTTACAGTGTCCGTGGCGATCTTGCCGGAAGAAAAGCCGGCAATGGCACTCGAACCGGTGGATATATCCATAGCAGAACCTGTCGTATCATCTTCAGCGCCAGTGCTGACACCGCCAGCGCATATTGTAAGAGAAAAACCGGCAAGGGTTACTGCCCGCCAATGGCTTGGATTTGGGTGGATTGTGGGAGTAGCTGCCTTTCTGCTTTTTGCTCTCGTAAAAGCATTGCGGACCGATTTTTGGCTGTGGCGGCAGCGAAAGCCACTTCCAGCCGAACCGCTAATCGAGATTGAGAATTTATTCTCCGGTCTTGATTTGAAAACTTTGCCGAAGGTCTGGTTGGTTGATGGCATAGGCCAGCCGTTTGTATGGGGTCTGCTGAGCGGCAGCATTTATCTGCCGGCCGACTTCGTCAAAGTCAATAGCTCCGAGCATTGCAGAGGCGTCTTAGGCCACGAGCTTAGCCACATCCTGCGTTTTGATGCTTCTGTTAATCTTTTACAGGTATTCGCCCAGGCCGTTTTTTGGTTCCATCCTTTTGTCTGGTGGGCGAACAGGAAAATCCGTGCCGAGCGGGAGAAATGCTGTGATGAGATGGCCATTGCTTGCCTGAACGCCCAGGCCAAGGATTACAGCAGGGCGATCGTTGACACGTTGGTTGCCGAATATAAATCGACCCGGCCGATTCCCTCGTTGGCAGTAGCCGGGCCTGTAAAAAACATTGAAGAAAGGATAAAAACCATGTTAAGACCAGGAAAAAAATTCTACAAACACCCCAGCTTACCTGCCGTAGCGATTG
The DNA here is from genome assembly GCA_043824065.1 of Planctomycetota bacterium. Classification (GTDB taxonomy): domain Bacteria; phylum Planctomycetota; class Phycisphaerae; order Sedimentisphaerales; family Anaerobacaceae; genus NIOZ-UU13. Next base: position 1,375 of record JBDRTM010000330.1, read on the forward strand.
TTGTGTTGACGGCTCTGTTAGCCGTCCCAACCACTGTAGTCCTGACCGTCAAAGCGGAAAATCAGGCGACAACTGACAGTGCGGACGAAGCTCCCATCTTCGGCACTCCTACTAATCTCGGGCCTACTGTAAACAGCTCAGCTGCCGATTATGATCCGAGCATCTCGGCCGACGGACTGTCGCTCTACTTTGCTTCCCGTCGCACCGGCGGGTATGGTAACAACGACCTATATGTGACGAACCGGAAGACGACAGAAGACCCTTGGGAAACGCCGTTGAATCTTGGCCCAACGGTCAACAGTTCGGGGTGGGACAATGCCCCGAGTATATCGGCCGATGGACTATCGCTCAACTTCAGTTCTGACAGGCCCGGAGGGTACGGTGAATGGGACCTATGGGTCGCGACACGGGAAACGACAAGCGCCCCCTGGGGCGCGCCGGTGAATCTCGGTCAAACTGTCAACAGTCCGGCTAATGAGCACGGCCAGTGTATTTCTGGTGATGGCCTTTCACTCTACTTTGCCGAGCGCTTCGTCGGACCATTTCGACCTGGTGGTCTCGGTTACGGCGACATCTGGGTGACAACCAGAAAAACGACAGCGGACCCGTGGGACAGGCCGGTAAACCTTGGCCCAGCGGTCAACAGTTCCGCTCAAGATAGAAGCCCGGACATCTCAGCCGACCAGCGGATGCTCTTCTTCTCTTCCTTCCGGACTGGCGGATCAGGCAGCGTCGATCTATGGGTAACCTCGCGGTCAACGACAGAAGACGACTGGGCGACTCCTGTAAATCTTGGGCCAAATGTCAACAGTTCACATATCGACAGTACGCCGAACATCTCAATCGATGGCTCTATCCTCTACTTCCACTCCGGACGGCCTGGTGCACTCGGCGGCTCCGGTGATACGGACATATGGCAGGTGTCGTTGAAGGCGCAAGGGGCGAAAGATTGATGGAACATGCGCAGGGCAACCACACAGGGTTGCCCCTACCTGGGCATTGCGGTGGCTTCGATTTCAAATAGGAGGTCGGGGCGGCAGATGTCGCAAATGGCGGTTAGCCACGGCCAGTTAAGGGCGCCTTTGGAGGCGTTGAATATCTTCTCGACCTCGGTTGTTTTACAATAGGCGGCCACCTGCACGACATCCTCATCCTTACAGTTCATATCGGCCAGAACAGCCCGGACATTTCCTATGGTCGTGCTTATCTGGCCTGATGCATCGCCGATATGCGTAGTAGCTCCGTCGGCGTCGATAGAGGCGGTTCCGGAAACAAATACCGTCTGGCCGGCCGGCATAATGCTGCGAGCGGCCCGTGAGAAGGCTGAGCCGTACTCCAATGCACATTGCTGTTTTCCCGCTGCTTGAAGGTACTGCGTGCAGTCAGTCGGTTCGAGGACCGCTATCAGGTCCATCGCACAGTTGGCGCCATCAGCCGGGCCAAGCCCAATGCCGGTGCTGGCGGGCATAGATTGGCGGGTTCCGGCTCCAATAAGACGACGCTCGGTGAAGAACTTGGTTCTGACATGATTAAAATCGTCATACCACGAAAGAATATCCTTTAGCCACATCCACGTACGCGGCACCGAAAGGAAATCGGCTCCGAACTGTTTGAGTGCAGCATCGGCTTTTTCCATCATAGCCTGGGCCTGTTCACCTGCCTTCGCAGGTGTAAACTTGGCCTGTGGGGATTGGGGGCTTGTGCTACGTAGCGAGCTACTTCGCAGAGTAGCAGCGGATACATTCGAGAGTGTAAGATATGCACGACCTGAGGCGCGAAGAATTCGTCCGCAGCCGGTTTGGTCCAGACTAATCACCTCCGGCCTGCTGTCGCTGCTGATGGCGTGGACCTGTACCCCGGCAACAGGGCCGAGCAATCCTTCTTTGGCCACCAAAAAGCTCGGGGCAACTCCATCATCAAGGTTGGCATAGGCCTGGGAGCGTGCGCGGCTGAGGATTTCCATTGCGCTTTGAGTGGCAAAAATCCGCTCCTGGAAAATATGCGCCTTTTTTGAACGGAGTATGTCGGAAATGCCGGAAAAAATCTCCTCCGCCTGGCTCTGGGCGGATGCACTTTCGGCGGGCACCGCTGAAATATAGATTTCAGTCGCCGAAGCCGATTCGACGCTGCGTGTGTCCAGTTTTACAGTCATTTCTTATTTACCAGTCCTTATCATCCTCTACTTAGTTAGAAATCTTTGTTTTTCTGTTAGGCATTCTAACGTTATTGTTAGAAAAATCAAGCCTAAGTTTTTTCGGGTGTGGCCGGATTTTCCGGCAAGCGATTTTAAGTTCATTTTGGCCTTTGAAGAAATTGGGTTTGTTTTGGGTTTGTTTTTTTTGACTGCGAAAGTATCATTTTTTCTGTAATCCTTTGTTATAAGAGAGTTTACATTCATTTTGGACATCCTGGGAATTGGGTTTGAATTGGGTTTGTTTTTTTGGACTGAGAAATCATCTTTTTTTCTGTAATCCTTTGTTATAAGTGAGTTTACGGTCATTTTGGCCATTTCGGAAATTGGCTTTGTTTTTTCGGACTACGAAAGCATCTTTTTTTCTGTAATCCTCTATAACATATAAGTTTACGTTTATTTTGGTTTTTCGGAGATTGGGTTTGATTGGCTTTGAATTGGGTTTGTTTTCACCAAGTGTCCAATCGCTTATATTTTCATAATCCATTGTTATTAGTGAGTTTACGTTCATTTTGGCATCTTTAAAATTGGGTTTGTTTTGCATAAAAAGTAGCTGATTTGTAGAGGGTTCTCGACAGATGTAGAGGGGCGAGAGAGTGAAAAGTGAGCTAAAGTGCCTAAAGTGCCTAAAGTGAGCTAAAGTTGGATTCTCGATTCTGGATACTCGATACTGGATACTCGATACTGGATTCACGATACTGGATACTCGATACTGGATATTGGATTCAAGAATCTGGGCCGGCTGGCTCTAAGTCCTTGCTGCGCTGCAGCTTACGACATGCAAACTGAAATGTCATCATCGCCTGCTGGCGGTTTATGTTTGCCTTCTGGCTAACATAAGGGTATTTTAACATTGTTTCAAACAATAGTCAACAAAAAAATGAAAAAAAGCACTTTTTTTAGCCACCCCCGACAGAAAGTCAAGTGAGCTAACATCGAGGGTAAACTCCGGGCACAGAGGACTCAGAGAATTTTTTAGACAGGATTGACACT
>JBDRTM010000331.1:0-2620 GCA_043824065.1 Planctomycetota bacterium
CAGTCACTGGCATCCTTTTCTCTTTGTAAGAAAATACCCATATATTTCAAGTGGGCGTTGGGATTATTAAAGAAGGCTCTTCTTAGTTCATATACAACCGAAAACGCCTTTTGCCCCTGATTTCGAATGGCCAGCAAACCGGCATACTGGAGTCCATGTTCCAATGAGAGAGGTTGTATCTCAAAGGAAGAATTCAAGAATTGGTCCAGTTCTGTAAGATTGTTTGACCTCAGGTTAATGACCGCCAAACGTAATTGCATTCTGGAATCGTCTGGAAATACACCTAGATATGACTTGCATACTCCCTTAGCCTTTGGCAGATCTCCTATTTCCTCATATATTGCCGATTCCATTTCTGCGATATATTCAGTAGGACCGAATTTCTGGTGCATGACCTGACAGATATCCAGAGCCTTACCAAGCATTCCCGCCCGGTAATATGAGTTCAAAAGCCTTCGAGATAATGGCGTATTCAAGGTATTGTCAACGATTCGCTCGTATATCAGCGCAGCTTCTTCAAATTCCTCAATCTCATAAAACCCATCAGCAACCTCAAGCAATTGTCTGTGCGTAACAGAAGCACCTATATGGCTCTTAGCCTTCGTCAATAATGATAGTGCTTCGTCCCTTTCGCCTGACATCTTTGCGATTCCGGCTGCATCAACCAAATATGCTATGTTGGTGGGGTCCTTGGATAAGAGAGAGGATAAGGCATCCTTCGCGCTTGCAAAATCTTTAGCATCGGTGTGAAGTCTGATAAGTAGCCTTTGAGCTTCTTCTCTGATTACCTTGTCACAATCACCCTTTAGGAGTTTATTGACTATTTCAACAGCTTCAGGGAATTTATTCTCTTCACGCAGTATTTCTCCTAATAAAAGTGAGGCTTCAGGAAGCGTGCCAGTCTCGATAATCTCTTTAAGAAGATCGATAGCCTTTTGGTTTTCATTCTTCTCATGAAGTAGCATAGCCATGTATTTCTTGTATACGAGGTCAGAAGGAACGGCTTCAATAGCAGTCCCTATATCCTCAACAGCCCCATCAAGGTCATCCAACAGCCTCTTAGCAAGACCTCTATTTGCAACCCAATCGGCACGACAATGTCGTATACTCGTCTTAGCGACTCGATTCCAAGCGGATGTAAGCAATTCAACGACCCTCTCTATCTGAGTTCGTTTCGCTTCGTTGATTTGAACACCAAAAAAGGAGGACTGGTCATCCGTCACCACTTTCATTGAGATTGTTGCCAATTCTGCCTTCAGTTCGGGTGAATCAGCCGTATCGTGATTAACAGCAATCTCCAACCATTTTTTCGACTCAGGGACATTCCCCTTCTTGTTGAATAAATAGCTAATGGCATTGGCCACTTCTGGGGTTGTCTTATACGGCTCAGGTACACGCGCCACTACGTCTTCTGGTAGTTCGGTATCCGGAGCAGCACGAATCATAATTGAATGAGCTCTGGCATTGGTTGGATTCAGTTGCAGGACTTGCTTCCCATAAGAGACTGCCTGGTCGATATTCCCTAACAAAATGTATCCCAGGGCTGCGTTACAGAGAGCTTTTTCATCGTTCGGGTTGTACTGTAAAGCCTCAATGAGTAATTTGGCGCTCTCTTGATGTTCATTCAAGAGGCCCTTTGCTGCACCGATATTAGTCAGAATTCTATATTTCACGATTGGTGGAGAAATTACCCAGATACGGCCTTTCAGCGTTTCCAGGTAGCTTATTGCCTCTGCTGCGCTATAATCCTTCAGCAAGTCTCTCGAATGGTCAATCTCGGCTTGATATTCAGTAATTAGAACATTAGCTGATATGTCGACATAGGATGAAATATTAGGTGTCTCTGCTTTCGTTGGCGCGAGAATCTTGGATTTAATCTCTCCAGTATTTTCCAATATTTTCTGGGTGACTTCTTTAACCTCATCAATGTCTCTGGCCAAAGCTGAATCTAAAGTCAATCCCGAGTAGTATTTTTCGACAACATCTGGATATTCTTCTAACTTGCTTAAGATATCTTCCCAACTCCAAATATGGACAGAAAAAAGGGCCGCGGCTAAATTCTTTTGAGTGATTCTTCTAGCCAACTCCTGAATCTTTACATCTCTCTTGCCTGATGTTGCTACGGTGAAAGACACGAGTGGTGGATTAAAAGATTTTGCCTTTTCTACTTCCGCTTCCACTTCCACTTCAGCAAGCGATTTGTCATCGTAGTTATCTTTCCCTTTACACTGCACTCCAGCCCACAAAATTCCTTGGTCTGGCATCCCAAAGAGATCAACTCCATGCTGCGGCTGACCCTGCCTGCCATTTTTCTGAGTATTTGGGTCATTCCAAATCGCTCTCCATAGGTCACAGCAAAGAGACTCAAAATCCTGCCAGTTTGCGGGCGGCGGAACCTGTAAGCTAGAAAGTCTGGTCACTACGGACGCCTCCAAAGTATCCTACGAGCTGTTAGTTAACAGTTCGTTATCCAAAGATAAGTGAGCTCGCATTAAATTCTTAAACAGCTTTCCATGGTTAGGTATTTTCAGATGAAGTAATTCATGCACAATGGCCTCGGCACGAAAGGCCGCGGGTTGTTGCAAAATCTCGGTGTTGAAAGTAAGCCTGCCATTGCTGG
>JBDRTM010000332.1:0-16086 GCA_043824065.1 Planctomycetota bacterium
TTTGTATCGTATGTTGGTGTTACAGTGACTTGTACAATTGCCCCTGTTGACAATTTTGCGTTGTGGATAACCTGTTGATAACCCAAAATCCACCCCTCAAGCCACTTCTCAGCAATACAGATAAATGCCGGACAAAAAAGATTGGATTTTTGAACCGCTGCCTCTGCGACTTGCTCAAAGACCAAACTTTTTCCCGTAACTTATTTCTAATAAAGAACTTACATTTACAGACAAAACCGCCTCTCAAAGTCGTCTTCATTTGACATCCTGCGAGCCCTCAGTATGCCCAAATTACACTGGATTTGCAACGGGCTCGTGAAAATTTATCCTGTTAGTGGATAATTCCTCTCAATACTCAATCGCTACTAAAGTTCGTGGCGTTATCCTGGAAAAATTCAGCCTCCTCTGGTTACAGGAAAATTTCGCATCTCCATCAATCGGCAGAACCAGCGTCTTACGTGCCGTAACAGGCTTGGAGAATTCGAGAACCGCATCGACCGGCTCATCATTGAAATTCTCCACAATCAGACAATCTTCGCCGATTAAGTACAAGGCCACTTTGTTCGGGGCATCAAACCTTATTCCCAATGGCGCCAACAATTTGTCCCTGATGGGTTTGAGCTGTTTTCGAGTCAGCTCAAGCAAGCCGCGAGGATTCCCATTGACCTTCAGGATGATTAAGTCTTCATCATCAAGATTCACGTTATCTAACCGCCTGGCCAGGCCATCTGTCATAAGCACGGGCTTTTGAGCAGCGAGCATTTTATCGAGTTTCTTGGTCAAGTTCGGGTCTTTGATTGCGTGTACCGAGAAAAACGCAGCCTTCGCATCAGGGCGAACCTCTGCGGTAGGCACAAGCGGCAATCCCAACATCCCCACGAAATCGAATATGTATTGCTCATCATAAGCATCGCTGTTTGCCGGCTTTGGAGCAAGAACGCCTTTGAGAGGTTTATTCCGCACCAACCCGGCGAGTTTGAACAATCCGGGAATCTCCGTCCGTAATTTCTCGACGTTTGCCGGCCCGGTATTCCGCAACAGCGACCCATAACAAAACAACAGCATCTCCTTGGCATCTGCCAGTACCGTCTGACGCGCCTGCTCCACGTATGTATTTTCCGTGGTCCCGTAAGGGTCAAACCACCCGCCGCCCGTTTTCAGGCCGCCTATCTCGCCCAGCCACCGCATAATGTAGTAAGCTTCGTACTGAACTTTTCCTCCCCAGCGCTTATCTTCATAATCGCGCGTCTCGGTGCCGACCCAGATTCTATCGTAGTCGGCTGTTTGGCGTAAAACCTCATACCCGCGATTGTGGAAATTGTCGTACCATTGAGGATATTTAATTATGATTTTTACCTTCGGATTGACCGCTCTTGCCGGCCTTAATATCCTCTCACGGCCCACCCCGACCATAAGCCCACAGCGGTAATCGGCCCAAGTCCGGGCGCCGCGCGCCTTTTCGCATTCACCGCATTGGCAATCGGTGAAAAGAAAATCATCAATCATAATCTCATCGAACATCGAGGCCGTGTATTCGAAGATTTCCTGAAGCTGGTTTTGCGTGCCCGTATTGGTATAACAGGAAATCAGGTTCCAGCCTGTCGATATCTTACCGACCTGCGTAGTTGTAACACAACCTGAAACCTCGAAGCCCTCTGCTTCAAACCTGGATTTCGCTCGTTCTAAGGTTCTTCTCTCGGCGGTATATCGGCTTCTGAAAGTTTCAATGAAAACATGGGTAACGCCGGTCTTCTTACACCAGTCGATTGCCTTACTTACGCCCTCCTCGGTACCCAAATGGTCGCGCACATTCTGCGCCGTAAACAGCGTAGCTATCTTCAAAAGACCCTTATTTTCATTTGCCAAATCCCATAACGATTGAGATTGACACCTCAAGGTCGCTAACAAAACCAACCCCGCAACAGCACATTTCAAACGCCTTGACTTAATCACTTCCCATATCTCCCTTAATAATTGAACTCTGCATTATTAAAAAAAGAGCACCCCGCCTTTCAGTCGAGGACCACTTCCAATACTACTCTGCGAAGCGGGGCTTCGCTGCGAAGCACGAGCAGGGGCAAGCGGGCGTATCCGCCTTAAACCCCGACCTGATCTCGTCAAAGGCTTGTTTGTGGGTGTTGTCATCAGCCTTTGTCGAAAGCCGCGATTTTCTCTTTCAGCGCCCGGCAGGCCGCTGCCGGGTCACTGGCTTTCGTCACCGCAGCACAAACCGCAATCGCTTTGGCACCAACTCTCAAAACATCTTCCACATTGTCTAATGATATACCGCCGATAGCCACATTACAAACACCGGTATCGGCAAGTATCTCTGTTGCCTGACTGACATAGTCCAGGCCAACCGCCTCAGCAGCTGGTTTCGTCTCGGTGGCAAAGACCGGCCCCAGGGCAGCGTACGTAGGCCGCTCCTCGCAGGCGGCACGCAATTGCTTGAGCGAATGTGTACTTTTGCCGATAATCAGCGGAGCCAGCTGGAGCTTGCGTGCACATTCAGCGGGCAAATCATTCTGGCCAAGATGAACACCATCAGCACCTGAAGCTGCTGCAATATCAACCCGGTCGTTTATTATGCTAAGGACGCCGGCGTCTTTGCATATCCGCACAAATTCGACAGCAATGGCGAAAAGCTTGTCGTCGCAGATGGCCTTTGCACGCAGCTGGATGCAATCGGCACCACCGGCTGCGCACTTGTATGCCAAAGAAATAACATCCGCCGGCAGGTTGCTGGTAATTATCACGTACAGCCCGACACCTTGGAATTTCTCAAAAGCATCGCTGAAAAGAACAATGTCCTTCTCCAGAGTATAAGCAGCGTATCTCAGATTTTCAATCGTCTCGGCTACGGACCGGTCTTGCGTCTGGGCCATCTCAGCAAGCACCCGCAGCGCCTCGGTCAGGCGTTTGCAGCCGGCTGTAAAACAATCCTTTAGATTGACCCGCGCAAGCTGCCGCTCGACCGTCTTTCCAAGACCGACGTCACCGAGCGTATCTCTGCTTGAGATAAGCCGGCCGGCATCGAGCTTACCAATAGCTGCTGAAAGCTGGTGCCGGATCTGCTTGGCTCGTTCGGTAAGCGGCACCGAATTCAAAGAGAATCTGCAAAATTCTTCTACTACGCGAATCGCTTCACGAGCACGATTAAAATTAGCATCGATAATTCTATAAACCGCACGCTCCATAATGACCCTGATTATACGACCAGGAACAGATATTTAGTAGCCAAAAATTTCACGAAACAGCCGAGAGCTAAAGTATTCAGCAACATCTAATTTGATTTGTTCGAGACATGTTTGTGGTAATATAAGATTTGTCTTTGCGCAAGGAAAAAAGCGGAGCCGACCCTCCTCCAGGGCGACCCCGCAAAAAAAATATTAACAAAACCGTCTGAGCCGATTCTGAAATTTCTTAAAATCGGGCGGACTTGTCCTCTTCTTAGATATTTTTAGGCCGTCCGCCCAATATAGCCATCTAAAAATAGAGAACAAAAAGTATAAAAACCGCAAAAAATATGCCAAAAAGTAAGAATTAAGACAGAATACAACCTCAGCTCGGCTTAACTTCTTATAATAAAATCTGTTACGCTCACAAAAAACGTTCCGGCCATAAAAATAAAGTTGTTGTATTTTAACGCTACGTTGTTATTTGTCAACACTTATTATTCCCATCCAGCCTAATTTTACACACACAGAGCTATAAGATGCTATTTGGCAGGTTTGCTTATTTGGTGTTTATAAAATGCAACGCGAGGTGAATAAAATGAACAAATTCACTAACTTTGTCGCCACTGTGTTATTTTTTGTAATATTTAGCAGAACAAATCCGGTTTGTCCAGCGGCAAAGCCAGCGGCCAAAAAGAGTTTCCTTGCCGGTTCTCTGCTGGTCAAGCTGAAAAACTGTGCTCTTCCGCCACGCCACAATCTCATCAGCAATCCTCTGGGCCTGCTCTTCAGGCAGTTCCAGCCTGACCAGCTCAAAAGGGTCAGTGTTAATGTCATAAACGCAGGCTGTTTTGTCTGTTGGATTATATATAAACTTACGTTCGCCCCTTATAAAACCCGCAGGGCCCTCCTGCATCCAGCAGGAAAAATACACCTTGCGGCCATCAGGTATAGAACCAAGAACATTAACGCCGTCAAAGCCAACAGCTCCTGTCTCGAAACCTAATAGCTCCAGAAGGGTGGGCGCCAAATCAATAGAGCTGACTGGTTCGGCAACCTTAGCTCCCGGCTCTACCAGAAACGGAGCTCGCAAGCAAAATGGGATGCGCAGGACCTCATCGAAGGCTATCAGCGCATGCCCTGATTGACCGTGCTCGCCGAATGCTTCACCGTGGTCTCCAATAACACAAAAAATCGTTTTATCTGTAAGATTCAGCCTGGCCAGCTCCACATCCAGGGCAGCTAAGAATTTATCGGTATAACGAATCGCCTGTCGATAGCGCTCCTCCACTGGCTCCTTGGCCGGCGTGTCGAACCACGCAGGAACCTCATAAGGGTCATGAGTAACCGAGCAAAGAATCGCAAGGAAAAACGGCCTCTCGTCCGCTTGTATCCATTCCGTGACCGGCTTTAACATTGAGAACTCATCGCACGCCAAGTAACCAAGAAAGCTGTTAGGGTCACCCAGGTCGTCCCTGGCCCAGAATTTATCAAAGCCAAGATTGTACACCAGCCCGGGCCGAGATTCAAAGTTGCCCATTGCCGATTGAAAAAACGCCGTCCGATAATTCAGCTTATCTCTTAGAATCGTGACAATACCGGCATAGGGCTTCACAACGGGGACCGCCTCGGCAAGATCGTGTGAAGCAGAAGAAAATCGGCCGGTTAAAAGCGCAAAAAGCGCCTTTGTAGTATGAGCTAGCGATGAGCGGGCATTTGAAAATTCAACCCCCTCTTCGGCTAAAGTCGCAAGGTACGGTGTTAAATTATTTCGTTTGTCCGCAAGTGAGCTATACTGGTATTGAATGCCTTCGAGGATAACTATGACTACGTTTCGATTCAACTGTTGTGGTTTTCTTGTAATCTTTAGTTGGTCGATGGTGGGAATTTTACGCTCAGGTTTAACCGACAAGCGGTGATCGGATATAACAACGCTGAATATCGCTCGCAGGTGGCAGTTGTAGTGCAGCCCCAAGGAGGCCACTTGCGGAGAGCCGTCTCTGGACACTGCACCGCGGGCCACAACACTGATAATAATAACAATGATAGAAATAACGACTCTGCTGAAAAAACGCCTGCGGTTGTAAGCCGGCGGTAACGGATTTGCCAAAACAACAAAGAAGAAGGTAAGAGCAACCGCACTGGGCCCAAGCAAAATAATCGCTGCTCTCGGCATTTTTATAAGGTTAACACCAATAATACACAAAGTATGCAATGGCGCCCGGATCAAGGGCAAAAGTACACTGGGCAGTATTTGTGTCCCCGTTCTGATTAGCCAGCCGGCATTCATAATCGACCAGGCGCACACAATGGCGGCAATGATAATGGCCGTGCGCAGTACCCATCTCTTGGGCCATTGAAAACAAACCAGCGCCAAGATAGCCTCAACAAGCAAAAGAAAGGAAATATCAGCAAGAACCCAGCCTATATATTCACTGACTAAGTTGTAACGCAGCGAATGGAATAATTTCACTAACATCGCGCAAAATAACGCACCGAACATAATAACACTGTAAGCACGAGGGGCTAAAAAATAGTATAGGCGGCGAATAGACAAATCCTGTCTAATCTTGGGATTGGAATGCGAGTGCTCATAGGTCATAGCGCGCCAAGATACTAAAAGTGCCAACAAATATCAACCTATTGCTGCCACTAAAATATTACTGCGGTGATGATTATTATTAATAACTACTAATAAACTAAAGGTAGTATTAGTAATCATATAGCCGGTTAAATTGTTACATCTGCCGGACAGCCGGTCATTAAAGCTTGATAGGGCCGATAGTTAGGGAAAATATGTTCACGCTTATCCTTGTGGAAAACCTGTTATTTTTCTTGTTATGTTCAGGTGTAAAACTCACAAATACAATGGATGCTTAATGTCGCAATGTTAGTTCGTGATGGTTCTAACACACTTACTAACAGCTTATCTGCTATTCTACGCTCTATCGTGTTAGTAAATTTTTCAGATTTTTTTACAGAATTGAATTGACATATTAGTTCACTAAGAAACAATTAAATTATGGACAAACAAATTAAACGAAAAGTTACCAGCTCGGAAACCCTGTTTACAGGCTTTGATGTTGGGAGCAGCTTTGTGCATTATGCGGTCCTCGCGGAGGATAAAGAAATTATATACTCCCCAAAACCGATAATGCACTTTGCCGACCCGATTGGAGCGGTGAAAGAAGCATGGCGGGACGTAATAGAGAAATACGGCAGTGATAAAATAAAAAATACAGCGTTTACAGGAAGCGGGGCAGAGTCCTTCCTGAAAGCTATGGAGGGTATAACCTATACGTTTGACAGCGTCGCAATCCCAAAGGGTGCCGAAACAGCACAGCCTCAGGCACAGTACATCTTTCATATTGGTGCCAAAGATTCATACTTTTTTGGTCTAAAACAGATAAACGGCAAAAAGATTATTCAGGAGTGGAAAACGGGGACCAAATGCGGTGGCGGCTCAGGAACATTGATAGAAAAACAGTGTAGAAGGTTATTCGAAGGCCAGGTTCCCGAACCCGAGCTTGGTGATACCGCTCAGGCAACGGACGAAAAACAAAAGGAAAGTATCAGAATAGAGAACAGGAGGAAATTACAGTTAAGAATGGAGGAGATGTTCTATAAGGCCCAAAAAGAGGCCGGGCAGTCAAAACAGCCGAGCGAGTTTTTGGCAAGATGCGGCGTCGTTATTCAATCCGATTTAATTCACAAGCAAAATGAAGGCGCAAAAAGGGAAGATAATTTAGCAGGGCTGTTCAGGACGGTCGCGAGAAATTATAAAATCGACGTTCTCGGTGCAAGAGAATTCAAGACCTCTAAAGATTCTGCTCATGCTATTGCAACCGGGGGTGTTCTAACCAACGATCTCATAAGAAAGAACCTCGAAGAGTTCCTCGGGATTTCTATAACAAGGCCGCAGCACTACCACAACATAGCGGCCATAGGCGCGGCAGCCAAAGGAATTGAGGAGAATAACAGCGTTGTTTTTAGTCTCGGACAGCTCGATAAAATCGCAGCTTACAGCAGGGAAAAAAGACAGTTCGCTCCCGCTCTTTTCGAATGCCTCGAAAAAGTGAATGAAAACAGCGTCACCTTAAAGGGACAAATACCCCAGGTAACTGAGGTCGTCCTGGGGATAGACGGAGGCAGTACGACAACAAAAGGGGCGTTGGTTGAATTAAGAACAGGAAAGCTTCTCGATAAACTTTATATCAAAACCCACGGCAATCCCGAGGAATCACTAAAGCGGGTCCTAAAGTACCTAAGCAGACACAAAGACAAAGTAGTTGTAAAAGGAGTCGGAGCTACCGGCTCTGCGAGGAAATTGTACGAGAAGATTCTGGTCGGCAAAAAGAAATCGGAGCAATTGGCTAAAAAAGGAATAGAGCTCACGGACAGAGTAACTGACGAGATTACCTGTCATGCCCTTGGCGTTAAGCACTGCAATCCGGAGATTGACACCATTTTCGAAGTAGGCGGCCAGGATATGAAGTTTACCAGTTTCGCCAAGGATGGAACGGTCAAGGAAGCAAAAATGAATTATAGCTGCCAGGCCGGTTCCGGCCAGACGCTCGAGAATATGGCTGACGTCATCAATCTGAATGTGGAAAATTCCTTACAGCAGGCCGCACTAAAGGCCCAGAGGGTCCCGGTAATCGACTCGACCTGCGGCGTTTTTATGGAGATGGATGAGAACAGGCTTATCGCCGAGGGTTTCAGTAAAGAGGAAATAGCTGCTGCGATAGTCCGGGGGACCGCCGCCAGCTATTACTTTAAGTTTGTCGGAGGCTCTCAGCACGCCGGCGACAAATGTTCCGCTCAGGGTGGCCCTCCTTTGGGAAAAGCTTTCCTCGCCGCGCTTGCCCAGGTAACGGACAAACAAATAGAGGCCTATCCTCACCGGGAAATGTTCGGTGCCTGGGGACAGGCCCTGGACATCATCGAGAACATAAAACAATTCCAGGCACAGGGCAAGAGCTGCGAATCCGCATTCAGAGGCTGGGGTTTAGTCGATATGCCTTTCGAGAAGCGCAGAGTATCCTGCAAAGAGCTGTTCGGAGAAAAATCCTGTGGTGTTAGGGATTGTCAGCTCGAAGTATTTTCGATTGAGGAAGATGAGATACTTACAGGAGGCTTTTGCCCGAGAGGAAATTCCGAGTCAGCCAAGAAACCTAAAACAAACTATGTGGAAAAATACCATAAGATATATGAGAAACACTTCAAAAAGCAGGGATGCCTGCTCCGGGAGCTGTCTTCTTCGCAAATAGATAAGCGGAAGACGGCGACGGTTGGCATTAAAAGGAGCACAGCGACGCTCGGAGAGAAAGGAATCTGGAGCGCCGCCTTGTTCAGGAAACTCGGCTTCTATCCAGTTGTATCACCGAAAACAGATAAAGAGCTTGCAAAGATAGGAATTGATAACTCAAGAACAGAGTTCTGTATAGCCAGAAAATTAGCAACAGGACACGCATCGGTATTAAATAAAAATCCGGACATAGAATACCTGTTTAATCCGAGTTTTATCGAGCAAAGGACCGGTACCCCTCCGGACCTGAAGTACTGCATTTACACAGAGACGGAAGGATACATCTTAAACGATGTCCTTTCGCTCGATAAGAGCAAACAGATAAATCCTATTCTGCACTTTGGAGATATACAGCTTCTGGTTAAAGAGATTAAACGGGAATTTGATAGATTAGGGTTTGGCTTCACGGATAGGCAGCTCAGAGAAGCTATCAAATACGCCGACCTTGCCGAAAGCAGATTCAAAGATGAGCTTTATGAAGAGGGGGACAAGTTCTTAAAGAGAATCGAAGAGAATAATGAAAAGGCATATATTGGTATCGGCAGAGATTATGTGCTGCTCGACCCGGAAGCAAGCTCAAGCTCGGGAGCTATGTTCTCACAGATTCGGGGCTTACATTACATACCGCAGCTCTTTTTGGAACATAAGTTCTTAGGCATCTCTCTGGACGATGTGGTGGAGAATGAATTTTGGGTCCAGAGTGTCAAGATATTAAAGGCCAATCTTTTCGTAGCGGACCATCCGAATTTATTTGGCATAAGGATGATGAATTTCGCCTGTGGCCCGGACAGCTTAAAGATTTATCAGGAAGAAAAAATCCAGCAGGCTGCGAACAAACCTGTACTTGTCCTGCTGACGGATGCTCAAACCAACAACGCCCCCTTTGTAACAAGAACGGAAGCTCACGAAAGGGTGGTAAATCAAAGCAGGCCGAAAAAATTGAATATTGAGCAAATAAAAAGGCGCACGTACGATGGTTCCGAAGAAAGGACCTGGCTTCTTCCTAATATGGGAGATGCCAGTTTCGTCGGGGCCGCAGGCCTGAGACATTTCGGCGTAAACAGCAGCGTATTACCGACAGACACGCCCAGAGGCTACCAAATAGCCAGAAAGCACATCTATACGGAAGTCTGCCATCCGCTTAAAGGCGTTGTCGGTGATGCAATCGGTTTTCTGCAGGAAGAAATTGAAAGAAAAGGCAAAGAGTATGTCGAGAGCCACTATCTTGTCATGATTCCGACAACGAGCGGCCCCTGCAGGTTTGGAAAATATACGGAGCTGGTAAGGGAATTTCTGGACCGGGAAGGCCTGGAAAAGGTCCCGGTGGCAGGTCCTTCTTCGGAAACCGATTATCAGGACATACCTTTTCCAAAGAAGCTTAGCTCGTCGAACAAAAGCAAAATGCAGAAAATGTTGTTTAAGGGGATAAAGGCATCAGATTTGCTGGAGGATATATTTCTAAGATTCAATCCCTATGCCGAAGACAAAAAGCAGATAGAGAAACTAAGAAAAGAAAGGCTAAGCAGGCTGGAAGAGGTTGTAGAAAATGGCGCCGAAACTTCGGACCTCATAGAGTGGGGCAAAGAAACAGTTTCCCTGTTCAAAGCGGTTAATCTGCGAAACCACAAGAGATTTCCCCTTGTTCTTTACATAGGGGAGATATACGTCAGGCAGCACGACCCATGTACTAATTTTGTAGTCCGCCGGCTGGAAGAAAAAGGCCTGGAAATTGTAAGGGACCCCGTAACCGATTGGCTGGATTATGTAAATAAAATGAATATAAGAAATGCCGGAAGAGACCTGAGGTTGGCGCTTAAGAGTTTCAATCTGAGCAGGACATTAAAAGTAACGGGAAAATTTACCAGGTCTTTTCTTAAGGGAAGGTATATGTCTTCCATTGAGGATAAAATAGCCGGGCCGTTTCACGAGGTCCTTAAAGGCAGACATGTCCTTCCAAAACCGATTGATATGATAGAAACTTTGGAACGCAATCACGAAGGTCACGGCAATATCGAAGGAGAATCTCCGTTAAGCACAGGTATCGCTTATCATTTTATGAACGATTTAATTAGGCCGAAAGGCGATGCCTATATCTCGGGAATATTTCACGTGGGCCCTTTTACCTGCATGCAGGAGGGGGTTGCAACAGCGAAAATAGAGGCGATGGCGAAAGAGTTAAGAAAGAGAAAACCCGATTTGGTCTTTCCGATTATCCACGCCTTCTTCGGCGATTCCCCCAGCGCAAATCTCGACTCGGAAATTGCGGTTTTCACCGAGCAGTGCTACCAGAAAAGAGAAATGCTAAAAGAAAAATACGGCCTCAAGACCCCGCTGCCGGGGACTCCCGATAGAGCCTGCCCTGAGCCTGCCGAAGGGATTGATATTAAGTCCGTTTCTCAATCTAAGCGCAGCGCCGAATCTCTAAACAGAGCCCCGACCGTAAGGGAGGGGTAATTACCCCACATCAGCTCATTTTCTTTAACAGTTCTTTTCGGGCTTTGACGCGGAGTTTGGCGTTCTCGTAGCGTCTTTTTTCCTGTTCTGTTTCGGGTAATATCGGCGCCACAGCGGTCGGGCTTTTGTTCTCATCCAGCGCAACAAAAGTCAAATGCGCCGTCGTAGCTATGACCTTATCGCCGCCGTATGGGTCTTCTCTGCTGACCTGGACGCCCACCTCCATTGAAGAACGGCCGACATAATTTATGGAAGCCTTTAGTACAACGTGGTCGCCCACACGAATCGGCTCTTTAAAGACCAGCGAGTCGATACCTGCGGTAACAACTTCTTTGCCGCAGTGCCTCTGCGCCGCCATTGCCGCCACCATATCAATCCAGGCCACGATCGCCCCGCCGAACGCTGTGCCCTGGGGATTGGCCTGGTGGGGCATAAGTAAGTATCTTGTTTCCACCGCGCTTTCTTTAGGGCTTTTGCCCTTTGGATTTTCCATTATTTCACAGCCCCATAAATGTATTCAGAACTCCACTTTGGGCACTTCGGTCTTTGCCTGCTCTGTTGCCGGCCTGAAAATATTTCTCCCTCGATTTGGCAATGTTTTCAAATAGCTCTTTTTCGTGTCCCGCATATCCCTTGACCGTTTCGATAAGGTTAGGAACCAGGTCGAGCCTTCGCTGCAAAGCAGCATCGATGTCCGCCCAGACCTTTTCCGCACCTTGTATCGGCAAAATCCCTCATACTATCGCGAATTTGTTCGGGCAAAGCATCCAGTTTGAGTTTGGTTTTGTTTTCAGCCATCTTGTTTTTACCTCTTAGATTTCTTGAACAGATTGAAAACGGACGATACATTGTGTATAATTCGGCATAATGCCGTATAATACCCGAACTGTCGCGGCAGGGCAAGACCCGCCCTGACCATAAATTTTATTGACGCAGTGCTGGGCCAACCTATAATTGATGATATACGGCTGCGACTGTATGTCGCTTGTGTCTTGGAAAGGATCTCGTATGGAACGGATAAGTCAATGGGAAACAGGTGAATATAAGATGATATTTGATCTTTCCAAACAGTGGATCCCCCGGCTCAAATGGGCAGTCCCGATTCTATTGATACTATGGATTTTGTCGGGGATATATATCGTAGGGCCTGATGAGCAGGGGGTGGTACGACGATTTGGCAAGGTTGTAAGGACAACTGAGCCGGGTCCGCATTACCGCCTGCCCCGGCCAATCGAAAAAGTCGATAAGCCCAAGATACAGCAGGTAAGGCGAATAGAGATCGGCTTTGAAACCATTAGCCCGGGCCCGCCGGCAAGGTACAAGTTCCACCCGGAAGAGTCGCTAATGCTCACCGGGGATGAGCAAATTATCGATGCCCAAGTCATAGTCCAGTATAAGATAAAGGACGCTGCTGACTACCTGTTTAATGTACGCAATCTGGAAGGGCCGCAAGGTACAATTAAGGACGCAGCCGAAGTGGCACTGCGACAGGTTGTCGGGCAAAGGCCGATTGACGATGTGCTCATCACAGAAAAACTCCAGGTGGAAATCGACATCCGCGCACTAGTTCAAGAGATAGTTGATGGATACGAAAGCGGCGTTCGAATAATCGAGGTCAAGCTTCAGACTGTCCAGCCGCCAAAAGAGGTTGCAGCAGCATTTAGCGACGTGGTAAGCGCCAAGGAGGACAAGGACAAATTGATACAGGAAGCCGAGGGCTATAAAGAGGACATCATACCCAAGGCACGCGGCGAAGCCAGGAGCATAGTCCTGGAGGCAGAGGGCTACAAGGAAGAGAAGATAAAGCGGGCACAGGGCGATGTGGCGAAATTTCTGGCCGTGCTTAAAGAGTACGAAAAGGCGAAAGATGTAACACGAAAGCGGCTCTATTTGGAAACGATGGAGAAAGTGCTACCGGGCATCAAAAAGTTTATAATAGATTCCGAAACTGGAAACGGCCTGCTGAAACTTTTGCCCCTTGAAGGTGCACCATTTAGCAATACACCGCAAAATCCAAACCCGGAACCTCGGAGGTCAAAATGAATAAAAATGTAATCGTTTTAATTGTAATCGTTGGGATAATTGCAGCGGCACTGGCCACTTCGTTGTTCACGGTAGATGAGACCGAACAGGCCATTGTTACTCAGTTGGGAAAATTCGTAAGAGAAGTAAAACAACCCGGCCTGCACTTCAAGATTCCACTAATTCAGGCAGAGCACAAGTTCGAAGCAAGGGTTATGGAATATGACGCTGCTGCGGCAAAAATTATCACAGATGACAAAAAGCACCTGGTTATCGATAACTATGCCCGTTGGAAAATTATCGATCCGCTCAAGTTCTATCAAACCGTGGGAAACGAGTTCGGCGCCCAGTCAAGACTGGATGATATCGTCTTTTCTGAAATGCGAGAAGAGCTTGCCAGGCACAGCTTGACGGAAATAGTGTCGGTCAACCGCCAGCAGTTAATGCACGAAGTGGCTGAGCAGTGCACCCGGAAAGCTGCCGAATATGGAATCCAGGTTATCGATGTGCGGATAAAGCGGGCCGACCTGCCCCAGGAGGTTACACAATCTGTTTTTGACCGAATGAAGGCCGAAAGGCAGAGAATCGCAAAAAAATATCGCTCCGAAGGCGAGGAAGAGGCTGTAAAGGTTAGGGCACAAACCGACAAAGATAAGACAATCCTGCTCGCGGATAGTTACATGCAGGCCGAGAAAACAAAAGGCGAGGGCGACGCCGAGGCCCTCAAAATATATGCCCAGGCTTATGAAAAGGACCCCGAGTTTTACTCATTTGTCCGGACGTTGGAAGCTTACGGCAATTCACTCGGCAAAGGGACAACCATCGTTTTACCCTTCGATTCAGAGTTTTTTCAGTATTTTAGCCCGCCGAAAAAAGAGTAGTTTTCGACCATCCATTTCTCAAAGAATCCCGTTTTGCATCCTGCCTCGGAACGGGGACCTTTTTCTTTAACCGCCATATCGGTTTCATAGAAAAAGTGGTAGGGTGGGGCTTGCCCCACCATTTGCATTTGACCCGCACCAATTGAGCTTAGGCTCACGCCTAATTGGTGCGGGACAAAACTACATCGCGAAAAAACGATCGATGCGGCCGGCCAAATCCGTCAGGTAGGCTTCATCACCGCCTTTTAATTCTGTGGTCAGAAATCCGTCGTAGCCGGTTTCGTCCAATGCCCGGCGCACTTCGGGCCAGTTCACGTCACCATCGAGCAGGTTGGTCCATTCATAGCCCCGCCGCTTGAAGTCTTTCAGATGGATTTTGACAATGCGTTTGCCGAGTGTGCGTATCCAGTCCTGTGAGTACCCGTAGATGATTACGTTGCCGATATCGAAATAGGCCTTGACCCACGGGCTCTCGAGCTCATCCACGTATCGTGCGAATTCGATCGGACTCAGCAGAAACTTGTTCCAGACGTTCTCCACTGCGATGATTACACCCAGCTCCTCAGCTAATGGGATTAGCTCGCGAATGTATCGCTGGGAACGCTTGTAAGCATCGGCGTAGCTGAAAGTTTCGGTCACCCGCGTAGGAACCAGCAGCACGGCATTGGCACCCATGGCTTTGGCACATCGCAGGGCGTTTTCCATACTGGCGACGCTCTTTTTCACTACCGCCAGGTCCGGTCCCGGGAAAGGTGGCCACCAGCCATACACGATTGAATGAATCGGAACCCCGGCCTGCCGTGCCAGCCTGCCAAGCCGTCGGGCCGCATCGAGGTCCTCCATTGGAGAAGCTTCGATGCCATCGAATCCGCATTTCTTCGCAAGTTTGAATTTTTCAGCATCCGGAAGTTTCTTCGGCAGCATCCCTAATTGAAGGGCTTTACGTAACTTGGCGCCCTTCTGACTGCTTCTGGCAAAGCCGGACTCGCCCAGCAAGCCTGTCCCAGCCGTAACCGCAGTCGCATATCTCAAAAAACTGCGACGTCCGATAATTTCCTCTTTCATAAATCTGTCTCCTAATTTCTTATATATCCGGCGATCGCACCCATTACACAAGCCGGTGCACTACGTTTTATCTACATCTCTGCACAATATACCAGTTTGCCTGAGTAATCCAAGCGGAAAAGCCGGCTCGTTGAGAGAAAATAGCCCGGTAATATCGGCTGTCCGTGTGGCTAATTGTGTTTTTATTGGCCCGTCCCATAAAAAGGTAAAGTTTTTTGTATTTTTTTGCCGAATAATTAGAAGGTGTTTAGTTGTTTTTATAGTGTTGAAAAGCCGTTTTCTACAGCAAAAAGAAGTTGGTCGGACTGTCATTTTAGACCGGACCCTGTTTTGTGGTAAATTGCGAAACAGGAATCCGGGGCTGGAGAGAAATTATGAGAACCATAGCGGTTGTTAATCAAAAAGGTGGTTGTGGCAAAACAACGGTATCCATAAACCTGGCCAGTGCTCTTGCCGGCACGGGCCAGAGAATCCTGCTGGTCGATATGGACCCCCAGTCACATTGCGCGGTCGGCCTCGCTGTGCCCGAGGAGCAGATCGAACAAAGCATCTACGATGTCCTGATAAGCACAAGCAGAAACGAGCCGATTAAGCTCACGGAAATACTCTGGCAGATTAGTGACAAGCTGGAGCTGGCGCCGGCCAGTTTTGACCTCTCTGCCTTCGAGCAGCAGATGGTCGGGATCGCCGAACGTGAATGTTGCCTGAAAGACGCCCTGGACCTGATAAAGAACGATTATGACTACGCAGTAATCGATTGTCCACCCGCCGTGAGCCTGCTGACCTTCAATGCACTAAGAGCAGCCACTGATGTTATTGTTCCCGTCGAGACCGGCTACTTTGCACTCCACGGGCTTAGCAGACAGCTTGAGACTCTCAGCGTACTCTGCAGACGACACAACCAGCAGGTCGATGTCAGAGTCTTGGCCAGCATGTATGATATAAGAACGAAGATGGCCAGAGAAATTTTGGCCGAATTGCGCAGTCACTTCGCTGACAAAATGTTCAAGACAGTTGTCAGTTTCAATACCAAAATCAAGGAAGCATCCAGCTTTGGCCAACCCGTCAGTGAGTACGACCCGGCCAGCAGGGGACATACTGATTTTTGCTCCCTCGCCGAAGAGGTCTTGGGCTCACAGACCAGAGAGCAGCGCCACGAGTTTGTCAACACCTTGGCCGA
>JBDRTM010000333.1:0-5046 GCA_043824065.1 Planctomycetota bacterium
AAAATTGAGGTTAGGCATATATTATTTAAGAAAATCTGTTTTTTTGATTTTCTTAAATAATCACCTAACTGATTATTACACAATGACTTACTGTTTGAAAAGAAAAAACAAAAGCTTGTCCTCACGAAAGTGGGGAACGATCTTTTTCTTTTCAAAGTATGCCTAACCTCAATTTTGCAGAACTCATAAAAAACCGCAAAAATTGCGACCGCCCATCTTGGCTCGGCCCCGCTCCGACTCACTCGGCCTTGACGAGCCAAGCCGAGACAGGCTGAAAGACCAAAGATTCACAGATACCCGCACCTTCGACTGAGTTTACCCTGAGCGCAGCCGAATGGGCTCAGAGCATGCGCTCCAAGAGCACAAACTTTACCCACCCCCTGCGGCAGGGGCGGGGTTCACTACTTTCGTTTATACCAAATAAGTCGTTTTCTCGTCAAGGAAAATCTTTTGATTTCTACATCCTTTTTTCAACACCCTCAAATAAAATCGACAATCGACAATCGAAAACCGCAAAATAGTCAATTGTCAACTTTCCCCCC
The DNA here is from genome assembly GCA_043824065.1 of Planctomycetota bacterium. Lineage (GTDB taxonomy): Bacteria > Planctomycetota > Phycisphaerae > Sedimentisphaerales > Anaerobacaceae > NIOZ-UU13. The sequence goes on from JBDRTM010000333.1 coordinate 543, forward strand.
CGTGTCTGACTGTGCCTTGGTGTTTATACCGCTTTGTTTAGCCCCCAGGCCCGTACTGGGGGTCTTATGCCGTTATATTTAGCCCCGCAATTTATTGCGGGGTCCTTGTTTAGCTGTCGTCGGCACGACGACGTTGTCATTCCCGCGAAAGCGGGAATCCACTCCTTTATATTTAACCCCAGGCTTGGCCTGAGCGCAGTCGAAGGGTTTCACCTGGGGTTCTTGTTTAGCCGTCGTCGGCAAGCCTGCCCTGAGCGCAGCCGAAGGGACGACGTCACTGGGATTATATTTTCTAAACCTTCTCGATAAACACGTCCGCTCCATCAGGAACATCCCACAATCCTGACAGGTCTCCTTTCATCCTCCCAACGATATTCACCGCCGACGCCGCCCTGATTTCATCGCCGCCCGATGCTGGTGTCGGCCCAAAGAATATGCAAAATGCTTGCCCTGTCGGCCAATATCCCAATTCCCCTTCCTCCAATACATCCCGGCTGTCCTCTTCAAGCTCACAGCTCACCGGAATACTAAAATATATCTCCCCGCCCCACCGCTGCGCCTTCGCCCGTATCGGCAGAGCACTATATATCGCCTTGCCCGTCATACTATCCTCCAACTCCGCCTCAAAAACATTTCCTCCTGCCTTAATGACTATCTTCTCTGCCATCTTCTACTCCAAATATCGAAGATCCGCCGTCTTTTGGCGGAATCAATTCCAAAATCATTCATCCTAATTTACTTCATTATTCGCTATTCCTTGCCTGTCCCGAAAGTATCATTCGACATTCAGAATTCAATATTCAGTTCGTCATCCCGACCAAGGCGGAGGTCGAAGATCCGCTATGGAGGAGATCTTTTGAAGAAAGTCATCCTCGGTAGGATGTGCTCCGTCACCAATTCTAAATCCTTCTGCCATGGTGATTTCAAAATGATCATTTATCATTTTTTAAAAAAGGACCTATACCGAATCAATCGGTATAGGTCTCGAATTGGTGCAAGTTTGCTATATCAACCGTTCAATTTCAATTACCACCTAAATCCAGACTTACTGTGCCGGCCGATACAGCCGAATGTCGTCAAAAAAGACCATACCTGAACCGCCGGCTTGTAGATTGTTCTTATCGCCGAAACCAATAGCAATCGTATTGACATTGGCAAGGTTCACGCCCTGGGCTGCAAACTCCTGCAGGTCGATTGGCCATTCCGTCCAGGCAGCTATCTGCGCTGCATTGGGATTATCGTGATAGACCACCGCGCTGTCGTTGAGAGCAACATACATCCGCTCAGCAGCATTAGATGTATCACCCCTGAACCACAGTGACAATACTCCGACACTTTCTTCGGTCCAGTTACGCTGAGTCAATGTCATAGTCGCCTCAGAGTACATTAAATTGTTGTCGTAGTAATGCGGCATCGACTGACCGCCGCCGTGAACATTATTTATCTCGGCAAAAGGAGGATCAGCATGTCCTGCCATAGAGCCATTTGTCGTGGTCCCATATCCATCTATCCACGTATTGAATATCTCGTCAGGCGGATAGTCGTTGTAGTCCTCAAAATCATCTATCACAATAAAGTCGGCTGTCGTAAAGTTCCAGATGCTGCCTGTCCATGGACTGTCGGGATTGACGTTATTGGCCTCGTCAATACGCCAATAGTAGGTGGTATTCCACTCGAGTTTTCCGGGTTCAGAACTCTCCGAACCAAGGTTCCCGGCACCTTTGTACTCAGGCGAACCGGTATTGGCATTGCGTACGGCCTCCTGGTCGTCGCCGAAAAAGACCTGATGCGAAGCAGCATAGACTCCCGGCGTCCAGGTAAGAATCGGTGTATGCTCTACATCCACAGCGCCGTTAGACGGGTCCGGGCTCCCGACGGCGCCCTGAGTAGTAAAGCTCCAGACGTCGCCTTTATGCGTTTCAATGGCATCAAACTCATCGACCCGCCAGTAGTAAGTCTTAGCCAATTTAAGTGTGCCGGGAGTATAGGTTGCAGTTCCCTGTGGAAGTCCCCCGGCGGCGTTGTTGACTTCATCAAAATTGTCACCAAAATATACGGTGTGCAGTTTCGCACCAAAACCTCCCGTCCAGCTAAGCATTACATCCGGATCTACCATCTCGGCACCATCAGCCGGCTCGGGATAGTATGCAGTCTTGGGGGGAACTGAAAAGCTCCAGACGTTACCCTTCCAGGGACTGTTCGGCTCGGTGTCATTGACCTCATCAACCCGCCAGTAGTAAGTTGTGCCGGGAACAAGACCGTCCGGATAAGCAAATCCGGGAAAGCCGACAACAATAAACGTCAAGGTCTGGTTGCCCTGGAACGTGCCCTCGGCACCGTCATTCACGTCGTCAAAATTATCGCCGATGTACACATCGTGCGAGACCGCGAAATCTCCCGGTCGCCAGCTAAGGTTCACCCAGGTATCCGGATATAGTTCACCATCAGCCGGGTTTGGAGCAAAGGCATTCGGAAATCCTTCACCGCCTTGCATGACAACCTGAATCTCGTCCGCCGTCAGCGCCTTGTCGTAGATGCGGACTTCATCGAGAGACCCGTGGAAAGTTCTCCCCTCATCGGGATGGCTAACTCCGATATAAACCGGGGCATCGACATCCGGACCTATTGAGAATGGTTTGGGACCCACTTCATCGACACCATTAAGATAAAGTGTGAGATCGGTTCCGTCAAACGTCCAAGTCAGGTGAACCCATTCGTTCTTGGGCATAACGGAGAACTCCACCGACCCGGCGGCTTGATATGAAATGCCTACTCTGTCAGTATATGTGGCGTTGGTATGGGCTCCCCACAATTCGACCTGGAACATCATGGTATCTGCGCCCCATCCGGCCGACTTTGTGATAAAATGCTGAAAAGTCCCCGTTCCATCCCAGAACGCCCAGAGGGCAACAGTGAACTGTCCCGTCCCATTTGTAGGGTCGAAGATTCCAGTGTCAACTCCTATGCATTTGTCTGGGTGGAATGCAATTGCGCCGCCGAAACCGGGCGGGCCGATTGCCCATTCCGGGTTTCCAAGCAGCGTCCCATCGTGACCATTGCCGGAACTGTCATTGGCGGTGTCGCCGGAGCCCTCATTGAACCTCCACCAGCCGACGAGGTCTGCCTTAGCTGCGCTCGTTAGGACCAGGCCGAGCACCAGAACAAAAGAAATTAGATAAAACAATTTTTTACACATAATAATCCTCCTTTAAATAATAATAGGTTGTTAATTGAAATGTAAAAATGTTCGCCGTGAAGCACAAAGTTCTCACCACAACTCTATGCCTTACACAATTCATAATAACTCCTCCTCTATTCAGAAAACCAAAATCCGCAGAAAACCACCTCTGCAAGCATTATCTCCAACAATCTTATTTATACCAGATTACCCACCTTTATTTCAAGAAAAAAGGACACTTTTTTGAGGTATTTTTTTAATTGTCTTGTTAATCTCGGCTCGAGTATCGACTGTTGACGGTTAAATATTGGTTATTAAGACAAATGCTTCTAATAAGTTGACATTTGGCAGAAAACAGATTTTGTTCCTTTTGTTAGAATTCTAAAACTTGACAGAGGCCACTTTGAGTTTAAAATCGCTGCCTATGGCTGATTTGCCCTCACACGAGAAGTCGAAGACCCCTTCTAACAGGGGGAAGAAGAAGAAAAAAAAGAAGAAACACAATCCCTTCGTGGATTGGCTTGGCTATCTTATGCTGCGGGTTCTTATAGTTTTTCTTTACCTGTTTAATGTCGAGACCAATCTGAACTTCGCTTGCTTTCTCGGTCGGTTGTTGTGGAAACACTATCATCGCGGCCGAAAGCGGGCCTTGGATAATCTTCACGCAAGTTATCCTGAAAAAAGCGAGCAATGGATCCGCCAGACAGGCCGACGTAGCTTCGAGCATATTGCAATGCTGGCGATTGATGTGTTGTTTACGCCGCGACTTGTGAAAACGTATAACTGGCGTAATTACTCCCGGTACAAGAATACCGAAAGGGCCAAATGGCTGATGCAGGAAGGCCGAGGGCTGCTGATGGTCGCCGCCCATTACAGCGACTTTCTGATTGTGGGTTACCTTATGGGGCTGTTTGGCTTTAACATTCACAGTATCGTTCGGCCATTGGATAACAAGTTTATTAACAGGTACCTATATGGGGACCTCAGGCGATCTGGGCTAAGAATAATCGACAAGAAGGGTGCAGCCGAACTTATGGAAAAAATCACCTCAACCGGTGCTACTCTCTGCTTTATTGCCGACCAGGATGCCGGCAGAAAGGGAATATTTGTCGATTTCTTCGGGCGAAAGGCCAGCACTTATAAGAGTATAGGCTTGCTCGCTATTACCTATAATGTGCCGATAGTAGTGGGGTACAGCAGGAGGGTTGATAATCGTTTTTACTTTGAGATTGGTGTTAATCGCATTATCTTTCCCCAAGAATGGGCCGAAAAGGACAATCCGCTGGAGTGGGTTACCGAAGAATACACTAAAGCAATTGAAGAGTT
>JBDRTM010000334.1:0-4540 GCA_043824065.1 Planctomycetota bacterium
TGTCATTCTGAGCGAAGCGAAGAATCTCTTATTAGTTTTAACAAGGATAATTTCAGCCGAGAAAGTTATTTCTGTGAAAGTTACCGGCAGTTCTTCGATTACACAATACCGAGGTTTATGCAAATAGCTGCGGCCATAGAAGATGGTTCGGCTGTTAGACACACCCGTTCGGCTGATAGAATCAGACTGCGAATCCAAAAGTGATTGCGAAAATTGCGATTATACGATGATTGAAAAATAATGGTGTTGCAAGCCGATTTATGATACATTTTCGCGTCAGGGGGAGAAGATTTATTTGAATCTAATATCGAGGAGAATCTTATGTACGATAAAACCGGCATTATCAAATTTCCTATTGTTTTATTGTTAGTATTTTGGGCTGGATTAAGCAATACTGCGGTTGGGAGCAGGCTATCCTCACAGGAGAATATGGCGAAAGGTTTTTATGTCGGGGTCTGTACGCACTTTAGTCAGGACAAGGGCATAGTGGAGATGAATATCGAGAGTATGAGAAACGCCGGCATCGGTGCAATCCGTGATGAGGCGACCTGGTCGAGCTTAGAACGGGAAAAAGGCAGGCTCATTATACCGGAGCGGTATACTCACTATGTTCGTAGTGCCAGTGCAGCCGGTCTGGATGTTATGCTCATACTTGACTATGCCAATCGCTTTTATGATGACGGGGACCGTCCCCGCTCGGCTGAGGCGATTGAAGGATTTTGTCGTTATGCTGAGTTTGTGGTGCGCCATTTTGGAAAAGACGTTCGTCTCTATGAGATATGGAATGAATGGGACATAGGAATAGGCCTGAGAAAACCGTACAACGTGGGTGGTTCACCTGAAGATTATATCAAGCTGCTCAAGATGGTTTATCCGCGCATCAAGGCTATTGAGCCGGGGGCAACTGTCATAGCCGGCGGATGCACCAGCGGCGGAGTTAAAAAAGGATGGTTTGAAAAGATTATTCAGCTCGGCGCCCTCGATTATTGTGACGCCGTGTCAATTCACAGCTATAACTACGGCAGTAAATTTCCCGAGCGCTCTCCGGAGGCGTGTTCGGCATGGATGGATGATGTGCAGAAAATGCTGCGTAAATATAACAAGGGCAAAGATGTCCCTTTCTATGTTACCGAGATGGGCTGGCCCACGCATATCGGCAAAAGGGGCACTGAGCCGGAATTGTCCGCTTCGTATTTAGCTCGGCTGTATCTTCTTGCACGCACATCGTCATCTTTCCGCGGTCTTTGGTGGTATGACTTTCAGGACGACGGCTGGAGACGGGAGTACAACGAAAACAACTTTGGGATTGTTAGGCCCGACCTGACTGCTAAACCGGCGTATTATGTCCTGGCCGATATCTCTGACCTGATCGCGAGGGGTGAATACATCGACCGTTTGAAAACAAAAGATGATAACCTTTGGGTCCTTCGATTCAGGTATAAAGAGCGTGATGTGTGGGCTTTGTGGTCTTCTGATGACAAAGACCGACAGGTAATATTGCAAACGAAATTTCCGCCAAAGCGTCTGATGATTCAGCAGCTTGGACACAGGCCTTACGAAAGCGGCTGGGGATTTCGCGATTGGGTTGGCAGAAAAGGTGAATTTATTTCGGACAGACTCTCGATTGTTGTGGGTTCCCGGCCTTTTTTGATTAGTGGTGATTTGGCAGGTGTCTCGGTCTTGCAAACAATCCCAAGGACATTCGAAGGTGATTATGCGTTTGAATAGAAATGAAGAGGTTTTGCAATGAACGAAAACTTAAATCGACGTGATTTTCTAAAGTCAATGAGTTTGGGAGCGGCGGCGCTGACGATGCCGAGATATTTGTTTGCAGCGGAAAAGGAGCGCGCCGGTAAAAAGAGACCCAACGTTCTTTTCATCGCCGTGGATGATTTACGTCCGCAGCTTGGCTGCTACGGCCATAAGCAAATGCTTTCTCCTAATATAGACCGGCTGGCTTCGGACGGTGTTGTTTTTCTGCGTTCCTATTGTCAGGTCCCTGTCTGCGGCGCCTCGCGTGCAAGCCTTATGACGGGAGTACGGCCGAGGGCGAATAGATTCCTCGGCTATGATACCTGGGCGGAAAAGGACCTGCCCGGTGCGCTTAGCGTTGCGAAACACTTCAGGAACAATGGATACCACACAATCTCCAACGGCAAGATATTCCACCACCGCACCGATTGTCTGGATGGCTGGAGTGAGGAGCCCTGGCGTCCGAAAGGCGCCTGGAGGAATTATTTGTTAGAGGAGAACATAAAGCTGGCTGAGCAAACCTCGGCCCATAAAGGACCTGCTTTCGAGAATGCTGATGTTCCTGATAATGCCTACTTTGATGGGATGGTTGCGGATAAGGGGATTTCAGATTTGCGCCGTTTGAAAAAAATGGATAGGCCGTTTTTCCTTGCGCTGGGTTTTTTCAAGCCCCACCTACCGTTTAATGCACCGAAGAAATACTGGGATTTATATAAACGAGAGGAAATTGATTTGGCGGACAATCCTTTCAGGCCCAAAGGCGCTCCTGATGCGGCTTTGCACAACTGGGGCGAATTGCGGGCGTACCACGATATTCCTCCAAAGGGGCCGCTCTCAGACGATATGGCCCGTACACTCATTCATGGCTATTACGCCTGCGTCAGTTACACAGATGCTCAGATAGGCAGGGTATTGGCTGAGCTTGACCGTCTTGGCCTGCGGGATGATACAGTAGTGGTGCTCTGGGGTGACCATGGATGGAATTTAGGCGAGCACGGCCTGTGGTGTAAGCACTGTAATTTTGAGACGTCTTTGCATTCGCCGTTAATCGTAAGAGCGCCGGGAATCAAAGCCGGCGCCAGAACAAATGCCTTGACAGAATATTTGGATATTTATCCGTCTCTCTGTGAGTTATGCGAGCTGCCTTTAGCCGGTCATTTACAGGGCAAAAGTTTTGTTCCGCTTTTGAAAAATCCGAACCTTCCCTGGAAAAAGGCAGTGTTTAGCAGATATTTCAAGGGTGATTCGGTCAAGACCGACCGTTATCGCTATACAGAATGGCGTGACAAGAAAGATAAAGTGTATGCACGAATGCTGTATGACCATTCTGTTGACTGGGTGGAGAATGTGAATATCTCTGAAAGGCCGGAGCACAAGGAACTCATCAAGAAATTGAGCAAAATGCTTGAGGAAGTTCGCTCGGCGGGCAAGTAATTCTGCGCCGGGATCGGAAGCGTTGGAATAGGTGGTGCCGTTTCCAACAAATAAGTTTAACTTTTTGATTCGACTTCGGCGAAGCTATTGAAATAGATTCCTCCGCTTCGGCACGACAAAACCGTGCCTTCGGTCGGAATGACAATATGTGTCAAATGTTACACTCACTTTTTAGAAACGGCAGTAGTTAAGTTTTGGTTTGGGATACGTGAAAAGATGGAGCCATTTACTCTTTTAATCAAGCCATCAGGCTCAGATTGCAACGTTGATTGTAAATATTGTTTTTACAAGCACCGGGCACCGGAAGTTGGCGAGGGCAGACAGCGAATGAGCGATGAGGTGCTCGATAGACTTGTTAAAGATTATATGCAATTGCGTTTTCCGTTGGCTGGCTTTGCCTGGCAGGGGGGTGAGCCGACGCTGATGGGCCTTGACTTCTACAAAAAAACGGTGGAGCTGCAAAAGAAATACGGCAGTCCCGGCCAGGAGGTTGGCAATTCGCTGCAAACCAACGCCATTTTACTGAATGACAAATGGTGCCGGTTCCTGCATGATAATAAGTTCCTTGTAGGCGTTAGTATTGACGGCCCTAAAGAATTTCACGACTACTACCGCCTCGACCATTCCGGCTCAGGGACATTCGATAAGGTGATGCGGGCCATTGAAAAGTGCAAAGAGTATAAGGCTGAATTTAATACTCTTACCTTGCTGAATGCTAAAAACGTGGGACATCCGGACGAGGTGTTTGATTTTTTAGTCGGACTCGGGACGAGGTTTTTACAGTTTATTCCTTGTGTGGAGCTTGACGCGGTGACGAATGAAATTACGGATTTTTCAATTACGCCGCAGCAATATGGTGAATTCTTGTGCAGGATATTTGACCGCTGGTACGAATATGGGCCGCGAAAGCTGAGCATTCGTGATTTTGATTCGTTCCTGTCGTATTACGTTACGGGCAGGCACACGATTTGCACGTTCGACAGACAATGCAGTCAATACATTGTTATTGAACATACCGGTAATGCTTTCTGCTGTGATTTTTTTGTGGAGCCGAGGTGGCAATTGGGTAATATTTTTGATACGCCGATAGAAAAGCTGGCCGCCGGCAGCAAAAAGCGAACCTTTGCCCGGGCCAAGCGGAATCTCTGTAATAAATGTCTTGTGTGCAGACACCTGGCGGTCTGTCGCGGCGGGTGTATGAAAGACAGGGCGCCGTTTGACAAGGATAACTTTGGCAAAGAAAGCTATTTCTGCGAGGGCTACAAGCGCTTCTTTGATCATACAATGCCGAGGTTTACGCAGATAGCCGCTGAGATTAACGCCGCCTCAGCTATTAACAACCATCCGGTTGTCT